>JAGFND010000034.1 GCA_021409285.1 Candidatus Methanoperedens sp.
CCTGGGAGGAAATTTTGGAGAAAAACTTCCGGAAGATGTTAATAAGACGGCTGTCCCAACTCCTGAGGTGACAACTACGGAAACCGCAACGACAACTTCGACAGAAGAAACAGCTGCGGTATCTACGCCTGTTACGCCCACAGCATCAAAAATTGAGACGGTAAAATGTGAATTATGCCATAAAGATCCTCAAGATCTCGATCCGCATCTGAATGGTGGAAAACTATGTATTAACTGCCACGGCAGTCAGGTGCACACAATCCATATCGGGACAGGGACAGTGAACCTTGATTGCTCAACGTGCCATGGGTCCCCGCCAAAGATCCCGGTCGTTGAAAAAGGAGAAGGACCAGGCCATTATTCCGTTTGTGAAAAATGCCATGCACCGCCGCCAAATTCGACCCAGCCAAGCCTTGGCAACCTTGTAGTCATACATCTATCAAGGGGAAAATATTGCACTAATTGCCACGGCACCGACATCGGTACCATACATGAGGCAAAGCTTGCAAATGCAACCAAGAAATAAAAGGGCTTTGCCCTTTTATTTATGACCTCTTTTAAAGATTTTGCCGAGGTCTGCAAACGAGTAGAAAGCATTTCGGGATCACTCGAAATGACTTCTATTGTCGCTGAATTCTTCCGGAAAGTTGATGACGACGAATTGGGGATGGCAACTCATTTTATTATGGGACGGATTTTTCCCATATGGAGCGAAGAAGAATCCGGTATCGGTCAGAGCCTTCTTTATTCTGCGATATCAAAGATCTCATCACTTCCAGTTAAAAGGATAGAAGAACTCGTAAGAGATACGGGTGATCCGGGGCATGCGGCTGAAAAAGCCATAGCATCAAGAAAAACCCATATGACTTTTTTTTCAGAAAGTGAACTTACGATCAGCGAAGTATATTCCCGGTTGCAGACGATAGCGAGACTTTCAGGAAAGGGCTCGCAGACTGCAAAAATTAAGAATCTCCAGTATCTTTTTTCATCAGCAATACCAATAGAAATAGTTTATATCGCGCGACTTGCAATTGAAGAGATGCGGATAGGAGTAGGCGAGGGAATAGTAAGAAATGCGATCGCAGAGGCATTTAATGTTCCTGCTGACCTCATTGAAAGGGGGATTTTGCTGACAAATGATTTCGGGCTTGTGGCTTATACTGCAAAAAAAGAAGGCGTTCAGGGTCTTGAAAAACTTGGGGTCATTCTTGGGAGACCTATTAAGGTAATGCTGGCCCAGGTGGCATCAAGTATCCAGGAAGCTATCGGAGAAATGAAAAATGTCGCAGTCGAATGGAAATTCGATGGGGCGCGTGTGCAGATTCATAAAAGAGGCAATCATATAACGATCTACTCGCGAAAGCTTGAGAATGTTACCTCTTCATTACCTGATATAGTAAGATCAATAAGATTAAATATTTTAACAGAAAACGTCATCCTTGACGGGGAAGTAGTGGCACTTGGAAACGATGACAGGCCAATGGCCTTCCAGGAGCTTCTTAAGCGTTTCAGGAGAAAATATGAGATTTCCTCAACAGCAGCCCGGATCCCTTTGATCCTTGATCTTTTTGACATCATGTTCTTAAATGGCGAAAATCTGCTGGATAAGCCATTGACGGTACGCCGCAAAAAGCTTGAAGAGATTTGTGATAAGAATATTCTAGCAAAACAGACTATTACTGATGATCCAGGTGTTATTGAGAAAGCATATAATGATGCGCTTGCTGCGGGGCATGAGGGGGTAATGTTAAAAAATCCCGATTCGCTGTATTCTCCCGGAAAACGGGGGAAGAACTGGTTAAAATTAAAACCCATCATGGAAACACTTGATCTTGTTGTCACAGGAGGGGAATGGGGAGAAGGAAGACGGGCAAATCTTATCGGTTCTTATTTGCTCGCATGCAGGGATATTGAAATGGACAGGTTCCTGTCTATTGGGCGTGTAGCAACGGGAATAACAGATGCGCAGCTTGAGGAACTAACTGATATATTTAAAGATCTTGTAATTTCAGAAAACGGCATACATGTTGATTTTGAGCCGAAAATAGTATTTGAGGTAGCCTTTGAGGAAATACAGAAAAGCCAGAATTATGATTCGGGATATGCGCTTCGATTCCCCAGGCTTGTTAATGTAAGGAGCGATAAATCAGTGGAAGATGCAGATTCTATCGAACGAGTGGAACAGGTTTATATCGGCCAGAGAGGGCGATGAAAAATTAATGGATAACTTTAAACCTGAGAGAGTATTCTTAAGTTAGATTTTGAAGGACGTGAGATTTAATTAAATGTGGAAAATCGAAGATGCAATAGACCTTTACAGCATAGAACGCTGGGGTAACGGCTATTTTACTTTTAATAAAAACGGGAATCTTATTGTAAAACCCACACGAAAAGATTCACAGATCATCGACCTGAAATCTGTGGTCGACCAACTCGTCACTAAAAAAATAAAATTTCCTGTTGTCTTTAGATTTCCGCAGATACTTGAGACACAGATCAAATCGCTGAACGATGCTTTTTCTAATGCGATCTCAGAGTTCAAGTATAATAAGATATATCAGGGCTTATTCCCGATGAAAGTGAACCAGAGAAAAGAAGTGATAGATGAAATTGTCAAATCCGGAAAAAAATTCAATATGGGGCTTGAAGTGGGAACTAAAGGTGAACTACTTGCAGCGCTCTATTTTGACCTGAGCCCGGATGCACTTCTGCTCTGTAATGGTTTTAAGGATGACGAATATCTCAAACTTGCTCTAAATGCCATCAAATTGAAAAATAAAGTGGTCATCGTCATTGATGAATTCAGTGAGACAAAAAGATTGCTTGAACTTTCAAAACAATTGAATGTGAAACCATTGATAGGGATACGGGCAAAGCTTTATTCAAAAGGGTCCGGGAAATGGGCTGAATCCGGGGGGGAATCCGCAAAATTCGGCCTTACTACTACTGAAATGCTTGAATGTATCAAAGTTATCGCAGAGTATGATATGATCCCGCAGCTTCAGATGCTGCATTTTCATATAGGTTCTCAGATAACTGAGGTCAGAAGAATACAGAAAGCCGTTAAAGAAGCGGCAAGGGTTTATGCGAAGATAAGAAATAAGCACATTAACATTAAATATTTCAATATCGGAGGCGGTCTCGGAGTGGATTATGACGGCAGCAAGACCTCATCGGACGCAAGCGCCAATTATACCATGCAGGAGTACGCCAATAACGTGGTCTATTCCCTGAAGGAAGTCTGCGATGAAGAGAACGTTGATCATCCGATAATCATTTCAGAAAGCGGCAGGGCTATAAGTGCCTATCATTCTGCACTGTTTATAAATGTCAAAGGGAACAAGAACGCTAACATTAGCAGGAAAGTAGAACTTAGCGGCCATGAGCCAAATATTATCCGGGAATTGTATGATGGGTTAAATGAGATAAATATTAAGAATTATATTGAATATTACCATGATGCACTGGAGCATCGTGAAGAGCTCCTTGCACTTTTCAATCTGGGTGAGATCGAGATCGATGACAAATCAAAAGGAGAGATTCTTTTCTGGCAGACATGTGAAAAGGCGGCCAGTTTTGCAAGAGAGACC
Organism: Candidatus Methanoperedens sp.; assembly: GCA_021409285.1. Lineage (GTDB taxonomy): Archaea > Halobacteriota > Methanosarcinia > Methanosarcinales > Methanoperedenaceae > Methanoperedens. The sequence goes on from JAGFND010000034.1 coordinate 3,591, forward strand.
CAGAATAAATCAGAGGATTTTGACGATCTGAATAAACTGCTATCTAAGAAATATATTGGCAATTTCTCGATATTCCAGTCCATCCCTGATTTCTGGGCGATCAAACAGTTATTCCCTGTTGTCCCTGTTAGTCGTGCAAATGAAAAACCCACTGCATACGGCACGATCGTGGATATTACATGCGATTCAGACGGCGAGATCGATAGATTCGTGGATCTGAAGGATGTAAAAGAGATTCTTGAACTCCATGAATTGAACAACGGTTCATATTATCTTGCTGTGCTGCTCCTTGGAGCTTACCAGGATACCATCGGGGATTATCACAACCTTTTCGGGACAGCTAATGAAGTCCATATAATAGTGGACGACAAAGGGGATTGGCACCTGAAACAGCTTGTCAAAGGCGACAGGAACTGCGATGTTCTCAGAGTTGTTAAATATGATATTGAGGCGCTTTTTGAGAGTTTTGAGGCTGAAATAAAACACGAAATCAATGAGAACAGGCTCTCAAACGAAGAAGCAGTAGATATCCTGAAAAATTACAAAGATGTTATGAACCGGTACACATATCTGGATATATAATTTTTATTTTTTTTATGTTAACCATTGGTATTGTGAACACATATGATAGAATAAAAGTACATGAAGCTCATTACCGGAGTATCGCAAGAGCAGCACCGGTTGCCTTTGCATTTGGATTCAATCTCGCACTCTTTAATTACCCTTTCAAGATGAACGCGGAAGAGCTTGTGGGTTTTGTGAAGGATAAGACCACAATCGGAGGTTCAGGAAACTATCTTGAAAAACTGTTCCGGAGAGGTCAGCTCTTTGTATTTGACCTGCCGGAAAAAGGCTTCCAGCCGCAGTTCGGATGTCCTGTTGTTACGACATCTCATCCTGCAAAAGATAAAAAGCTAGAATTTACTGAGCTGGCAGAACATATCCATAAGAAGCAATCCTTCCTTTTTTTAATCGGTCTTGGACATAAAGGCCTGCCGGTGGATCTATTTGAGAGGGCAAGATATCATTTTGATATTACTTCAAATGGAGTATCGCTTGAGACATGCACTGCAATAGGTGCTTTACCAGCTATTATTTCAGGCCTTATCATTTCCAATGCCAGCATGCGCAAAGTTTATACAAACCAGAGTATGTTTCAGCCAGTGCAAATTAATGAGAGCTAAGAAATCGAAGATATGGAACACATCTGGGAATAACGAGAAATTAATATTGCTGCTTATATTATTATTTGCAGTTATCATCAGAGTTTATAACGATCCAACAATACCATATCATTATGATCCTGGGAAAAATATTGTGTATAGCAGAGCGATACTGGAAACTTTTCCATTTTTTCCTCAATTTAACCAATATTTCAATCTTGGAGAGTACTACGAGTACCAGATATTGTTTCCCTATATCGTTGCATTAATGCATAAGCTAACCGGGATATCACTGGTTGATCTGACCGCATGGTCAGCGATAATGATAGGTTCATTACTGGTAATAACGACATATCTATTATCTAAAGAAATATTTGATAATATCACAGCAGCTTTGATATCATCCGGATTGATAGCTTTAAGCAAGATACAATTGTTCACTTATATGAACTATTATCCACAGATAACTGGATTGATGTTATTGCCATTGGCTTTTGTGTTCATAATAAGATATCTGAAAACAAAAGATAAGAAATATATCGTGTTCGCATCAATAACATCTGGCGCAATCATATTAGCGAGTTATATTTCTGCTCTTGTTTATTTACCAATACTTATTTTATCATTAACAATATATTCACTAATAAAAAAAGATTTACATATTATAATAGTTCTTGCCTCCATTATAACAGGCACACTGGGATTAATATCCTTCTATTTGTTGCCAATAATAAACAGACATGGAATTGAAGCATTTATTAAAGGTGCATTTGATACAATTTTCACAACAAAGGATATCCCGTTCACAAATTTTAATTTCCAGGTTTCTGAGCTCCTTTTATTAAAAACCTTTGGATTTATGGTACTATTTGCATTAGTCATATTCATATTATTAATTATATATGTATTATTTAAAAGGGAATCAATAAAATTTCAAGAGATCAAGTATGAACATATCTTATTATTTCTATGGATATTGATTTCCATTGTACTCATAGAATCATATAGATTCAGGCCGGTGCTGTGGGTGGATAGATACATCGAATTTTTGGATTTGCCTGTCATGATAATAACAGGGTATATAATATATTTTATACTAAATAAATTCAAAGAAAATAAGTACCTAAATTCGAGATACACATCAATCTTGATTTTAATATTGGTATTTTCATATCCTTCTTATGAAGTAATAAAACATGGATACAGGTTTGGATATTGGAATACCCCGAACGATCTTGATGCATTAAATTATATAGAAAGTACTATCCCATCGGATGCTCTTGTGGCAGCACCTCCTGGAATCACAAGTTTTTGGGTATCTGCTATAGGGGGTGTTCATGTATTGGGAGGTGAATCTTCACAAATATTGGGAGAAAAATTTGATGGCAATAGCTATAGTGATATTATTATAAATTCACCTAATATTGATGAAAAATTAGATCTGATAAGAAAATTCGGAGTGCAATATATTTATATCACCATAAGACCAAAAATACCTTTGCTGTGGAATAATGATTATAATCTGAACGGATTAAGAGTCTTTACAGATCAAAAATATTTTCAAATTATATATGAAAAAGAAGGTCCATACATATCCAGCGTCTATTTCATAAAGGTAAAAGAAGATCTGATTCCCAGATATAATTACCCTAAAATTGATAAAAATGTAACTATATATGGTTATCTTATAAGTGTAATAACCTTAATTTCAATGATAGGCTTTTTATTAATTGATAGATGCAAATGATATATTCATACACCCTTATATTCAAAGATCTTGATTTCTTCTATAGGCCTGTTGAATAAATCTGGATAACGAGTCTGGGATTTATATATAAGCTTATAATTATTCAATCCTTTTCCATTAAATAAGTATAGTCTGGCATACGTGGTATTAAGATACTTTTCGTTAGGAAAATTATTCTTATCTAAATAATAACGAATATCTTTTCCCAGAAGAATTGTTGCCGATACAAATGAACCTCTAATCGATGTCCTCCCATTTGATCTAACTACATTCATTCCGGATCTATAATCAACTATTACATACCTTGCTTTCCTTTTATCCATAATGATATTTGCTTCAGATTCATTTTCAGAAGTTAAGAATTTGGCAGAATCTTCAGCCCCCAACTGAAAGTTATTCGCCACAACGGGTCTTTTTGCCAGATATAAGATATAATTTCCATAATCCCACCATGCCATTACACCATAATCGGGTATTTGATCTTTCACAGGAAAACTCCAGCTGCCCTGGTATCCACTGCTGACTTCTGGTGTGTTATTCTTTAGCCACCCCAGCGACGAAAACCAATCATCTGACAGCATAAGGGGATTTTGTATCATCAGACTATTTGTCTGCATACTGGGGATCAATATGGCTATGAATAAAACTATACTTATTATTTTGATGTGTCTTCTATTCGAATTGGTAAATTCTGTTATTAGAAAAGCAGATAATATCGATAAATGTATTACAAAATGATATATAAATCTTGTTTGATATAAATTTAATATAAGGAAAACAAATGTCCATACCAGAAACATTAATTTTGTTGGATTCAGTATCAGTGATTTATTTATTATTCTATAAAAAAATAAAGTTATACCTGCGATGCCTATATATAAAGCTGTATTAAATGCATACCAGGCAGGTTCTAATGTGACTTTTCCAGAAGATGTAAGAAATAAAGGTTGAGCTTCCTTCACCTGCTGCAAAACAGTTTGTTGAGTTGTCAGGTAGTCGATACCTGAATATAGATTTCCATAAGTTTCTGGAAGAAAAAAATATATTACTGCATATATTATTAATAGCATTCCAACTAATGTTAATAAATATCTATTCCAGGATCGAATAGTTCTAAAAAGCAGTCTAAAGATCACAAGAATCACTATTGAAATAAGTAAGAGCCCGAAATGAAAGAATGAAATTTCTCCAGAAGTTATTAACAATGAAGGTGCTTTATATGAAAAATAGATCACAATTGAAAAAAATAAGGCTGAAGTGAATACCACCAATCCGGAATCTTCCAGATAAACAGGGGGATCTCTATTATTTTTTTTATCTATTATGTTCTGAAATAATGTATAAATTAAAATTATTCCTATAAATATTGGTGAACCCAACCAGGTAAATACAATCAAAGCAAGAACAAGACCGGAAAGGGATGAAAAAATAAGTCTATTTTTGAGATTGTCAGCTCTCAATGCTTTAAAAAAGAATAAATATAATGTTAAAGATAATAATACTTCTGCAACATGATGGTCTACAAAGCCTAAATACGATACCTGGGTGAAAGCCGGGAGAATAGAAAGGAAGAAAGCGCTGATAAGTCCTATTTTCCGGGCATTTGCATCTGTATCACTTTGCGCGAATATCTCTTTACATATGAAATATATGACAACAGCACTCAGTGATCCAATGAATACCGGAAAAAATACCCCCACAATTTCTATTAGATGTATACCCGGATGTCCGGATCCCAAAATAACAGCTATTAATGCAATAGTCCAGTCAAATAAAGGCGGCCATCCCACAATATTCCCATAAGGATAATTCAGAAAAGTATCAAAATCCCAGACATGCGGAAAGTTTTCAGCAAAACTGACGGCACGCCGCATATGATAAAAAGTATCAAATTCTAAGAATCGTATGTTATCTCCAACGAATATGGAATTATATGTCAGCATTCTTATCGCAAATGCTATCAAGAATAATGTTGCCAGCGCTATTATTTCTTTTCGTCCTGTTAATTGAAAGCCTGGAGGATATTTCTTCATCAATTCTGGTTTAATTTTTTTTTTCATATTGTCATAATCTACGTATTTTTACTTTTTTTGTCCTTTACTGGTTGTTTATTATCTAATATTAAGATACTGCTTTGCTTTGTTATTAGCATACTTTAATGGGAGTGGAAAACAATAAAATATTCTAAATTTGAAATGGAATCAAACCAATGGAGTCTAATGAGGAATAAGAAATGCAAACAGATGTTAATGGGAAAGAAATAAAACTAGGGAATCATATAGAATTTGCAGTACGTGATTGGATACATGATGGAAAGATAACAAGAACTAAATTTGGAATAGTAAAATCGTTTTCAAAAGACGATTCAGGGATCTATGTCCAATTAGAAGAAGTAAATGAGGAATTGTTTATTTGCACAAAGTGTCTGACTTTGACTTCAAAAATAGGCAAACTTGAACCTGATTTCGTGAAGGTGATTAAATGAATATGAATTGACTTCCCAATAGTTTCTTCTGCTGCCTCTGCAAGTGCTTCGGGAAGTATTGGATGCTGATATAGATTCCATGGTTTATTGCTTTTTCAGGACATAATTTCAATATGAAGCAAGTTCTTCTTTTCGTTTTGTTTTTTTTGGATTATCGGGGATTTGAAAAGGATCTTTCAATGACTTAAGTATTAATGTGACAAAGTACGATTAGCCCTGTATCAAGCCACACCTCTGCGGTATCTTCCCAGGCCTACCTGACATTTTCAGACGATAAGGGACTAACATGGAACACACCGACGCCAATAGCACATTCGGTGCAACCAACAGGCATCAAAAGATTCTGGTCTGCAGTTACTCTTGAACCTGGAGGAAATGTGGATGTGGTTTATCTGGAAAGTATGCCAGATGTCTTCTTTGCCGATGCGCTGGGGACAGGCAAGTCATAAAAGCAAAAAAATGTTTGGTTTGAGAGTTATATAAAGCTCACTCCCTGAGAAAATAATGAAACTTGGACATCACAGAAATATCAGGCAATAGAAATAATTATATAGAATTAACCTTAAAGCATATACATGGATACATCAATAATAGCATTTTTTTTTATTATGTTGTTGGTAATTATCATTGCCATTTATTCTTTTTCGATATACAATCGGCTAAAGAGTTTAAGGAACGCGGCGGATGCAACGCTATCTCAGGCAAGAGTGGCGATGAAGAAACGACTTGATATGATCGAACAGCTTGTGGAGGCTGTTAAAAGCTATGCGAAGTTCGAGCAGGATACATTCGAGAAAATAACGGGTATGCGGGTAACTGTGGGAAAAGCTGGCACTGAGGAACTGAAAAAAATTGATGATGAAAGCCGTGGGATTCTTGGAAATATCATCGCAGTTGCTGAAAATTATCCCGCATTAAAGACCTCAGAGACCGTAACTTCGCTCATGAACTCAGTTAAAGATATAGAGGATGAGATCGCAAGGCACAGATATACCTATAATAATATAATCCAGGAATATAATACTATGCTCGATACTATTCCTTCAAGATTCATAGGACGTTCGGCCGGAATGAGCAAGAAGGAATATCTGGATTTCTTTGATGAGGAATTAAAACGGCCTGGAGTGAGTTGGAATTGAATGAAAATAAGGAAATCGTAATTTTATTAATTGCCGTAGCATTTATAGGTTTGGCAGGGCTTTACCTGACCGGAGGATTGCCTGGCATGGAGAACGCATGCGGTTTAGGAGGATGCGGGGATGTTTATGTTAACAGTTACAGTGCGAATCTATACCTGAATGGAACACTTGAGGAAAATTTTGTTTATGAAATCAAAGAGCCATTTAAATACAGGATGCTGTATCGAGACTGGAAAGTACCGCTTTCGTATGGGATAATAGATGAACCTGCAATGAAAACAAATCCTCACATAGAACTCGTCAGTATCTCTTCGCCGCCCGGAACATTTCCTTATATTAAAGATTTTCAAGGAACCACCAAAGTAATATCTAATGCAGAAGCTCAATATGCAAATGAAATATCATATCTCGCTGAACAAGATGAAGCGGGGAGTTACAACCCCGGTACCTTCGATGCAGGACAATACGAAATCAGTTATGTTTTCAGGCTGCATCCTCCTCTTGAATGTGATAAGGATTATTGCCATCTGAATTTAAAACTGGCAGATGAGCATCTGCCATACAATAAGGTAATAATTACTATTCATGACCCACAGGGCTATGTTTCTGGGCTTTTTGAACATTCTTTAATGGACGTAAAGAAAGAGGGCGATATGTGGATCGTAAGAGGAAAAAGCCCAAAAGATACACTTTTTGAGATCGAGCTATTACTTAATCCCGCGATTTCAGGAGGAATAGAAGGATTTCCTAAAGAAGTGCCTGAGGTTAAACAAAGAACACTTTCAGCAAATTCCAAATATTCTTTCTTTTCACAATTAAGTCTTGCATTGAAAGGTACGGTGTTTCTGTTCCCGATTATGCTTGCATTTGTTTATTATAAATTCGGTAAAGAGAAAAGTTTCACTGTGCCAAAATTCTTGAGTTTTGTTCCCGGGAACAGGAAGCCATGGCTAGTGAATCTTGTTTTCAGGAAAGACCCCTTTGATTTTGATGAGAATGGATTTTACGCGACACTTCTTGACCTGGACAGACGAGAAATTGTCAAGATTGAAACCGGGGGAGAAAAGGAATCAAATCTCAAAATGCTGGGTTATAAAGATTTAGAGGACACAAAATCTGAGGCATTAAGGATAACTCTCCTGAAAGGACATGAAGCTGGAGAAGATCAATATGAAATTAAGGTACTGAAGTTTCTGGAGGCTTACTCAAAAAATAATGTGTTTGATACCAATGAATTTAAACACAAAATTGAAAAATTGAGGAATAAGATCACGGGAGGGAGTTCTGAGGTTGAGTATGATTTGAACATTATTCGCGATAATATGAATGATGTAATGAAAGTTCCTGACAAGAAGGCTGCCAAAGAATTTGTCATGAGCGGAAAAAAATACACATGGATGATATTCGGGTTTTTTATATTAGTCTTGGTCGTCACTTCTTATTTCTTATCCATTGGCATATATACCTCCGTCGTCCTTTTACTGCAAACAGTTCCTCCGTTATTTGTTTCTTCTTCACTTTTCGGAAGGTGGAAGGAGAATTATTATAAAGAAAAACTCGAGTGGGATGCTTTCAGCACATTCCTTTCGGATTTCGCATCAATAAAGAAGTACGCACCTGAAGATCTAAAGATGTGGCAGGAATGGCTTGTCTATGCAACAACGCTCGGCATAGGAGATAAGGTTGTTGAAGCCATGAAACAACTTAATATACAAATACCTGAAGTCCATGCAGTGACCTATATGCCGATATACTTTAGAGGTGTATATGGCATGACTTCTCCACCATCCCCGCCATCATCTGGAAGTGGATTTCATGGTGGTGGATTCAGTGGCGGTGGTGGATTCGGTGGAGGTGGTGGATTTGGAGGAGGTGGAGGGGGAGCAAGGTGAGGTGGGGCATGAAAGAATTAGGGTCTGATGATGCGAGGTATTTAAGCTTCATTACTTCTTAGTTTCTGTACTAACCTTATCAAAATCAATAAATTGTGATTTTTTGTAATAACAAGAAATATCTTGGTATGAAAGGATGTTGAAATAGTGCGTTATTTTCCTTTACTCAGATTATCGAAGAAAGAGGAGGGGGTTAAAAACGTGGCTTATAATTTTGAAAATTATTATTTTAACTCCCCTATCTCAATTAATAATAAATTGATGCAGAAGTGCTTGCTCCCTCTGCGGCCAGATCTCAACTATCGTGGTGGCGGTCGGAATAACTGTTGGAATCGAAGTTTCAGAAGGAGCTTGCTGCCAGATGCATCCGGAAAAAACCGATACTATGATGATTACCATCGGGAAAAGCGTAAAATGAATCATACAACCATCTTGCTAAAAACGGTGCGGTAATAAATGAAGTTATCCGTTATGCTGATGGAAGAGTACCCGATATTTACGAACAAAGAAGGGCGGGGATTTTGGGGATACGCGGGCGGAGCTCCTTCTTTGTAATCACCGTGCTGGACTGCCCAAGGTTAGTATTATCGGCCTGCAGTTGGTCTTCTGAACGTCCGGTAGCATTCTCTTCCTGCTTGATATCCTTTGCAAAACCCCTAACCCTGTCTAAACAGACTAACAAAAGGCTTTTATGTATCTAAACCATATGAGGAAATCCCACTTGTCCGGATAGTGTAGCGGCCTATCATGAGGGCCTGTCGAGCCCCCGACCCGGGTTCAAATCCCGGTCCGGACGTTTCTTTTTTTGTTCAACTTCCTTCCTACTGCTGAATATTTTTTAACTGTGCACTTTCACTTTCACATATCGGACTTTATCCCTGACATAGACATGCAGTACCCAAGCCTTTGAAAAGCGATCAGTAATATGAAGTGAATTACGCCTTCATCGCAACCAGTTCCTGTACTTCTTTTAGCATTTTATCAATGATATCCAATCCATCATTCCAGAAACCGGAGTCATCAAGCCGTACTCCGAAATCTGCAAGCAGTTGTGAAGGTGAGCCATTCCCTCCCGAAGCGAGCAAATTCAAATACCTGGGGACAAAGCTCTTACCTTCTTCCATGAACATTTTATAAAGAGATAACACGAGGAGTTCGCCAAATGCATAGGCATATACATAACCGGGAGCCTCAAGGAAATGTGTCACATAGCTCCACCATATCGAATAATCCCCGGTAAGTGTTACCGAATCCCCGAACATTTCTTTCTGGGTATCGATCCACAGTTCGCCAAACCTTGCTGCCGACATTTCGCCTTTACTGCGCCTCTCTCTATGGATAGCATCCTCGAAACGGTTCATGGCTACCTGCCTGAACACCGTGGCAAAGATCTCTTCCAGTTTATTGCACAACAGACTTAATTTTTCATCCCTTCCTTCTGCCCTTTCAAGCTGTGACCTGAACGAAAGCATTTCTCCGAAAACCGATGCTGTCTCAGCCATTACGAGTGGCGTCCTGCTGTTGAAATAACCCTGCTTTCTTCCTGCCAGATACTGATGGACACCGTGTCCTAGTTCGTGTGCCAGGGTCTGAACATCACGGTTCATTCCAGAATAGTTTGTCATCACATATGGGTGAACATCAGGTGTGACGGGGTCTGAGAAAGCTCCTCCCCTTTTACCCGGCATAATTGGAGCGTGTATCCATCTACCATCAAAGAAATTCAGGGCAATATCCATCATCACTGGAGAAAAATCTTCATAAGCCTTAAGAACCATCTCCTTTCCTTGATCCCATGGTATCTTCTTTTCCGGGGAGAAAGGCAGCGGTCCATACCTGTCGTAATCGAATAGTTCATCGTATCCAAGCAATTCTTTTTTTAGCCTGTAATATCTCTGGGGGATATCATATCGGTTTTTGACAGCATTAACAAGCGCGGTTACAATTTTTTCATCAATCTCATTGTCGAGGTTCATGGAACTTACCCAGTCCGGAAATCTGCGCAGCCTGTCCATTATCATCTTGTCTGCCAGGATCGTATTGAAAATATGCGTCAGGATGTGTTTCTGGGATTCCAGTCCTTCGGTAAATTCCTTTGCCGACTTTATCCTTATCATGCGATCAGGATCATAAAGGTCGGACAGAACTTCCTCCTGGGTCCTGCCCGCTTCCCCGAACTTTAGAATGGAGAGTACTTTTTCAAAGAGTTTGTTCCAGTTTCCAGCTCCAACTGGCGATATTTCGGCCAGGATTTTTTCTTCGGTTTCGATTAACTGGTGAGGTCGGTATTTCCTGAGCTTTTCCAGATAATGCCTGTATCTGCCAAGGGCCAAATTTTCAAGGAGCAGGTTTGCCGCCTCATCTTCCAGGGAAGCCCATTCCAGCTCAAAGAAGAGCAGTTCTTTCTGGAACTGGCTTGAAATCTCCTCAAATCTTTGGAGGAATGCGCTTGCTTGCTCATTGTTCGACTGTGTCGTGAAATTAAGATATGCGAATGAGCCGATACGTGAGATTTTCTGGTATATCTCTTCAAGTGCGATGACAGCATTGAGAAATTCACCCGGTGATATGACATTTAGTTTCTTTCGATATTTTGTAGAAAACAATGCTATTTTGCCTTTAATGTTCTCTGTGTCTTTTTCTATATTGTCATCACCGGTATCCTTATAAAGATCGGTTAAATCCCATATCACATCCTCACTGCCCAATCTGTCTTTCATAATGATAGTTGTGGATTAATATCTAATAAAACTTTGCAAAAGATAGGAATATTTTGTAATCCCTCGATAATCATCGAAATCCTTATTTCAGTAAATGACATAATAATGATTGGAGAGTGAATTAGCAACAACGATCCAAAAATAATAGAAATTATGGAGCGGATTGATGTGATCAAGAAAGATGATATTAAGAAAGAAGATAGTGGGGAAAAGAAAGATATTTTCAAGGTATGGGCAGACAGCTACACATCTGTCTCAAAAATCTGGGAGGAATCCTACGTAAACCTATACAAACCGTGGATCGAATCCACAGGCGAGATGTATGTGAAGGCGGTTGATCTCTCAAAGGAAACCACGCCGGAGAAATATAAGGAATTTTATGAGGAATGGATAAAAACACAACAGAAAGCCATTGGGGAAATCTACCCGTTTCCGGCGCAGAAATTTGATAGGGAGACGATTGTGAAAATCCTGTCCAATGCAGAGGAGACAAATAATCTCTTCAAATCCTGGATCGACGTGATAGAGGAGAATTCCCGAAAGACTCAGGAATTGTTGGCAGTAGCTCCTGACCCTGAAAAATACAGGGATAATTATAATATGTGGATGAAATCCTATGAGAAAATATTCGATGAGTTCCTTTCATTGCCGGCCCAGGAAAGCACAAAAGAGATTTTTGAAAGTTTCAGCGGAGTGCCGAATATATACTTAAAGAATATTATTCAGATGTCAAAAATATGGAAAAACACCTTCATGGACTTATACTCACCATGGGTTGACCCCATAATGAAACTCTCAAGCAAAATGATGGCAATCTCAAAGGGAAATGCATCTTCTGAAGACTATAAGGAATTCTATGAACTGTGGATGAATACTTATCAGGAGATTTATGGCAGGATGATGAGCTCCCATCCTGCAGAACTTTCAAAAGAAATGCTTGAGAATTTCCTGCAAAGCACAAACATTTACCTGAACATGTATAAATCATGGATAGCTGCCCTGGAAAAGCTGGCTAAAAAAGTGCAGGAACTATCCGGGCGTACATCCGATACCGAGGCATATAAGGAATTCTATGACCTCTGGATAAAGACGTATGAAAAAGCTTTCGATGATTTCTTTGAGAACATGCCCACTCTCGGTCCCATGAAAGAGATGATGGAGCCCGTGAAAAGCGCTGCCAAAATCTATGGAGACACTTTTGTCAACGTGTTGAATGTCCGGATGAAATCTGGCTTTGGTGCCGCAAGAAAGCGGAGGGAGTAAATGAGGTTAGAAAACAAAGTTGCGATGATTACCGGTGCCGGAAGCGGGATCGGAAGGGAGACCGCACTCCTGTTTGCAAAAGAAGGGGCAAAGGTCGCTATCACCGGGAGGACTGTGGAGAAACTGGAGGAAGTCTGCAGGAAGATAGATGAAAATGGTGGGGAGGCAATTTTTAAAAGTGGCGATGTTTCCCTGAGAGAAGATGCGGATGAAATTGTAAAAAAGACAATGAATGAATTTGGACGGATCGATATCCTTGTCAATAATGCGGGTATCAACAAAGACGCCCTCGTAACAAAAATGACGAAAGATCAGTGGAATGGTGTTATCGAGGTCGATCTTACCGGCGCTTTCAACTGCATCCAGGCCGTGGTCGGTGTAATGATCAACCAGGAAAGCGGGGTGATCATTAATGCATCGTCCATTTCAGGCATCTATGGTAATATCGGGCAGGTCAATTATGCTTCTGCCAAAGCCGGGCTGATCGGTCTTACTAAGACCCTGGCCAAGGAACTCGGAAAAAAAGGAGTACGCGTCAATGCAGTGGCTCCGGGATTTACCATCACACCGATGACCTCGAAGGTGCCTGAAAAGATACTTACGATGATGAAAGAAAAAATTCCGCTCCACAGGCTTGCTGAACCGATAGATATCGCATATGCATATCTATACCTGGCTTCTGATGAAGCCAGATATGTAAACGGAGCGGTGCTTTCGGTAGACGGAGGGTTGACAATCTAATAATTGTTGTGAATACAGGCCAGGCGTTAGATATAAGTGGAGGGGTTTACATATAATTAAAATGGAGTGAAAATATGGGAGAATATGAAAAGACGATTGAATATGAAAAGACACTTGAAGATATAGAGAAAAACTACGGGATGGTTCCTGAGTTCATGAAATTCTTTCCCAGAGACGTTATCGTCAAGGAATGGCCTGATTGGAAGAAAGAGCCGCTCGATGAGATATATCTGGAAAGAGCAAGGTACTTCCTGAGTACCGACCAGATGCTGGAAGAATTACTGGTACAGGAAAATATGTCAGGTACAAGAAAAGTTGAGTTCAGGGCACCCGGGGCCTCAGAGGAAGCAGAAGTGTCAGGTTAAAGATTAAATCTATTGTCTCATTGAACCTTTTTCCTGAGCTGTCCCACAGTTATTATCACAATTGCAACAACTAAGCTTATACCCCCTAATGCTCTAAAAGGAACGGCGAGAGTCCTCAAAGGATTAACCTGGAGGAAGAAGAACGAAAGAGTTACAAGAATTGCTCCCACAACTGCAAGTATGCTGCCCAGCCTTTTAGTTTTATCTGACAGGTTGACGTTATCAATGCATAACCCATAGACTATATTCAGAATTGCCAGGAGACCGCTATGTACATGCAGAAGTCGATTTACCACTCTTATACCCGGTTCCCCCATATACAGGGTTACGTTTTGACCGGCGATCATTACCTCTCTCGTTACGGCATTGTATGCAGCTCCCATGCCGGTCATCCGACTGGTAATATACAACCCCATTAACGGGCCTATCAATAGCCAAACCCAGCCGAACTTCTTGTTCAAATCACCTATTACCATTTTATATTCCCTCCATTCCTTATTTAATATGTAAATTGATATCTTCGTATTTAATTCTTGCCACATTGATCACATTGATTCGTATTTAATATATATAGTGATTTTATTATTAAGCTATATACATAATATACAATATAACACCAAAAAAAATTGTTATAGCCCATGAAACAAAAGTAACTTTCATAGAGGCTTTCGTCTTGTTCATCTCATCTAATACCAAAGATATGCCCATGAATAGTGCCAATAGCCCTATAATCACATGGAAAACAATAAGCAATCCCATGAAAGTCATGGATATAAGTGCAAGAAAATTAAAGAGAAGAGAATAACTCATCCATACAAAGGATAAGCCTCCTATGAGAACTGCAATTTTAGCCGTTTTATCATGTTTTAAAAAATTTTTCTTCCTTGCATATATAAAGCCCAAAAATAGTATCAGAAAGCCTGCTATTTGAGCAATTAAAATCAAATCAGAAAACGAACTTGCCTTGGTTCCAAGAAAACCCATAAAACTTTACTCCATATCATGTTTTGTCAGCTTCATTTAAATAAGCATAGGGTCTTCAGGTCTCTCCAAACTTTAATTTTTTTCGTATTTCCTCGAAGCTTATCTTATTTTTTGCAGTCAGCAGATAGATGATGATTAACCCAAAACCTGTAGCTATGGCTACAATCAGGATCAAATTCCAGATAAAAGGTCTTTGTTTGACTACCAATAATCCTTTCTGCCCGAGTATCTCTACAGTATAGTTGGCTACCTTAGCTTCTTTTCGCGTGAAATTAATTTCCTTTATCTCTCCCGGAGCGAGAGTAACAGACCTGTTATCCACGGCGGTGCCATTAATTATAAGCTCTACAGGAAGCGTATCTTTTTTCGTACCTGCATTTGTGATATTAGATTTTATTGCAGCGTCTTCGTCTGTAAAAACCACATTGGGGGTAATATTTATATCAAGGGCGTTATACTCAGAGAAAGGTGCCATGATGTCAATTTCCCTGACCACACTGATATACCCGATCTTTGATGCGGATAACGTATGAGTGCCGCTTGTTTCCAGCGTGTAGTTCAGGACACCATTAATATCGGTAAATCCAATAGTTGTATTATCATATTCCATAGTCGCATTACTAATGTTCGTGCCGTTGTATGTGACTCTTATGGTTATCGTCTCAAACTGGTCAGCCGTTGACGGGGCATCTATTCCCAGCCTGCGCTCAATATATTCCAGCACTTCTGTACTTTTGATCGCTTCCTGATAGCCGAGCAAGGTCGCAGTTATGTTATGAATTCCTTTCATGGTTCTTGGGAGAGTATAGTTAAGGGTTCCATTATTGTCTGTCTGCCCAATATCGGAAGTGTCAATTTCCACAGATGCGCCCTCAATTAAGTCTCCCCCTGCCGTGACCTTTATTCCGATTGTATCCCCTGCAGTGGCCTGGGCCGGGGCCTCTATCACAAGCTGATTTGCCACCATTTCAGGAGTTACGTCCACGGTAAAATAAAACCGTAGAGAATTGTCATTGGTATCTCCTACTTTCAGTTTGACATTGCCCATAAGCTCCATAATATCGCCATTATCCAGGCTGATACTACCATCGTTGCTCATCTCTATTTCATCCTGGCTTACACTTCTCACTGTCATCTTACCAAAACTATTTCCGGTATTAACCGCAGCATAATTTTCGGATATCTGGAACACCCCCTTCAGGAATGCAGCCTGCGTTTCCGTCCCTGAGAATACACTGTCAAATCTCACCATAATTATAGGAAGATCCGACACGGCTCCCACTTTTTTTGTATATACATAAGTCTGGCCCGCTGAAAGCGGAGCCGTATCTACTTCAGTCCCATCTTTTAACAGGGAGATGAGCATTACCCTTGCATTCATGTCTATATCCTTTGCCTTCAGAACATAGCCTTCTTGCAGACTAAGAGTGCCCCCTAAAGATATAGTGCGCTTGGTATCGTCATCGATCAGCACCTTCTGGAGTTGGCCGCGAGCAAGAACGCTATTCACCCCGATGCCCGTGGTCGGACCTTGGGGGTTGCTGTTGGCATTGTAACCGGCAAAATACTTCTCTGCCATGAATCCTATGACTTCATAGCTCCCGAAACCTGAATAACCAAAGCTTACCTCCTGGGGTATGGTTGTGTATAGCAGGTTCCCGTCATTTATGGTCCTGCTACCATCCAGTGGCTCGGCAAGGCTCATGCTTTCGTTACCTATACCGCTGTCCAGATCATAGTAAAAGCCTATGCTTGTCTTACCTATGTTCATTCCGAAGTTGTAAGGAGTCCATTCATCAATGGGATCGTCCTCTCTATGGACACTGCTCCTCACTTCAAAGCTTCCTGTTTTTTCAACCGAGAGTGCAAATCGAACAACGCTGCTGTTATCCGCCACTATTATTTTTACACCGCCCATCAAATCTTCAGTGTTTCCCGGGTCCAGGCTTATATCTGCGTTATTGCTCATCTTTATTATATCTCTGCTTACGCTTCTGACTTCCATTATGCCGAAATCGTTTCCGGTATTAACCGTATAATAGTTCTCGGATATCTGGAACACCCCTTTCAGGAATGCAGCCTGCATTTCCGTCCCTGAGAATACACTGTCAAATCTAACCATCATTATAGGAAGGTCTGACACGGCTCCCACTTTTTTCGTATATACATAAGTCTGGCCCGCTGAAAGCGGAGCCGTATCTACTTCAGTCCCATCTTTTAACAGGGAGATGAGCATTACCCTTGCATTCATGTCAATATCCTTAGCCTTCAGAACATAGCCTTCCTGCAGAGTAAGAGTTCCTCCAACAGATATGGTTCGCTGGGTATTGTCATCTATTAGCACCTTCTGGAGTTGACCCCGAGCAAGAACGCTATTCGCGCCGATGCCTGTGGTTGGACCTGGGGGATTGCTATTAGCAGTGTAGCCTGCAAAATATTTTTCTGCCATGAATCCTATGACTTCATAGCTCCCGAAACCAGAATAGCCAAAGCTTACCTCCTGAGGTGTGGAAGTATACACGAGTCTGCCGCTGTTTATAGTTCTATCGATATAACTTTCCAGAGTCATTGTAATACTCTCATCGCCAACGTCATCATTAATGTCATAATAGAACCCGGAGAAGCTCATGGGGTTCCAGGTATAGGTAAGAGAAAACTCATCTGGCTTGCTGCCGTCCCAGATACGGTTGCCATTGAAGAAGAATCTGGGATGGACGGTCACATTCCTTGATTTTGAGTCTGTTCCATTAGTATTGTTCACACCCACGGTTATTGAATAATTTCCACTGGTAGTTGAAGTGAAGGTGAAATTGGAACCCCCACCGGCCTGGATCAATAACGGGCCTTGAGCGATATTTCCATTAACCTCCCAGACCACGTTTGCTGTCTGATCGACACTGATATTGAAAAAAATAGTGTCTCTTACTGTGATGTCTAAACTTGCAGGTTCATGGATAATATTTATCTCAGGTGGCGGATATATCCCGACGGCAAAGAAAGACAGGTTTGTAACTTCGCCAGTCACGGTATTACTGGCCGTATCAAAACCTGTGGTTACATTTTCCCAGACCGTATTGTCTAAATGATAGAGGCGGATGGTGTCATTATTAAACCCTGCAGATGGCGGCGGATATTTCAGTGTAATTGTCACAGGGCCGGTAAAACTGGCGGATGTGGATATGTTTACGTACTTTCCCAGAGGTACAAAGCCGGGAACTACCGGGGATGCATCTGTAAACGATACTGTGGTGTTGCCCTCATTTGTGACGTTGTTAAAGCTAACAATGACCCCAGATGGCAATCCTGCTGGTATGACATCGTTCCCTGTTGGGGTATTTGGCAATGTGGTACCCATATTCTCAGGCCATGGTTGGGGTGCAATGTTATCCGAAGTATCAAAGGCAATTACTGTAATGTTATAGGAAGTACCCGGGTCAAGTCCTGTAGCACTGTAATCATTTGATGTCTTAGAAAGATTGGTTTTAATGCTACCATCTATTAAAATCCTGGTTCCATCAAAATCTGGATCCTGAGGATTTTTCCATGTCCAATTTATATAGGTTTGCCCTTTGCCTGTTGTTGTTAAATTAGTAACATTTGCGGGAGGTGTAACGTCTTTAACATTCCATGTCCATTCCTTCGATGCGGTGCCATTATCATTAGTTGCCGTTGCATTTACAATCCACGTGCCAAAAACCGCGCTGGCATTGGTATAATCTGCACTGATTACACTTTCATTGAATTGAACCTGAATTCCGTTAATGTACCAGTTAACATTTACAGTCTGGTTCACAGTAATATTGAATGCTCTCGTTGCTCCCTCGATAGAATCGACTGACGATTCGGTAGGGGCAAATATTTTTATGCCGGGTGAGCCTGGGCGTGGTGAGGTCACAATCCAGTCCCATATCTCCTTGACCGTGCCGTTTTCATTACTTGCGACTGCGGCTAAATTCCATGTACCCAGGGCTGCGCTCGTATTGGTGTATGATGATGTTATTACATCGGTCTCGTTGAGAACCTCTTTTCCGTCAATAAGCCATGTAATATTTGCATTCTGGTTTACAGTGATGCTAAAGCTTTCCGAATCACCCACGGAATTATTGACAATAGACATAATCGGTCTGAAATCAGTTATTTCAGGTGGCACAGGTGCCGGAGTAGGTGTCGGGGTTGGTGTGGGTGTTGAAGTTTCCGTGGCTGTCGGGGTTGGTGTGGGTGTTGAAGTTTCCGTGGC
>JAGFND010000035.1 GCA_021409285.1 Candidatus Methanoperedens sp.
GCTGTTGTTCAGATGTTTTTTTCCAGGCACTTTTCAGGTTTTCTATCTCGTTTTCTATTATTTCCATGGCGATTTTCCAGATACCCATCAGGGTTTTTATGGGAGTTAAGGTGGCCGCCATTTGACGGTAAGGTAAATTATGTGGGAAATAGGAGCCAGTTTGGAGCAGATCAGAGTTCATCTTGTAGAGTGTGAGAAAAAACATAAGAATACGAGGAAGAAATCAATACATTTCATATAAGTCAATTTTGCTATAAATTTTTTTGGAAATTTATATTAATATATAAGCTATTTTATCTCTCATTTGGGTGATTTCTTACCATAGGTTATTTTGGACAATTGCATCCTGCGAGGTTATACTCCCATCTCCAAACGTATGCATCAAATTTATAATCCCTCAAAGTAAAAAGACACCAATGGAAATCAATGTCATAAGAAGCCCAGACAGAAAAAAGACCATTCAAGCAAAGATGGTTGGAGAAACTCTTATGGTGTATCTTCCTCTTGGAATGCACCGTGAAGAAGAAAGAAAAATCATTGAGAGGATGAAAAATAAAATTGAAAAAAAGAAGCAGAAAAAACAAATCAATAAAGACGATTATCTCATAAAAAAGTTTATTGAATTTAACATCAACTATTTTCAGGGAAAGCTTAAGGTCAATTCCATAGAATTTGTTACCAATCAAACAAAGGTGAGGGGAAGTTGCACACCCAATAAATGCACAATTCGATTATCCCATAAGCTCTTAGAAATGCCGAAATGGGTTCTTGATTATGTTATAATGCACGAAATGACCCATCTTGAGTATCCTAATCACTCAAAGGATTTCTGGACAAAAGTTGGCGAATATAAATATACCGAGAGAGCCAGAGGATTTTTAATGGCTAAAGGAATGGAAGAGAGGGAGAGTAATGGGGATGAGCTATGATTACGATAAAAATTAGTTCTTAACTTTTATTTGGTCTTCGTAAATCGCTTCTGGAACAGGGCGGAATTGGAGATTAAAATTAATCTCTCGCGGGGATAAACTGTGCGAAGAGGTCATTCGATTGCCCTGAATATTCTTGGTATTATTTCGGTTCAGGTTCAGGAGTCGAGTCAGGTATAGGGATAGGTTTAGGTTCAGGAATCGGTTCGGGGGGTTTAGGATTGGGCGGTGGTTGTTGATACTTGTTCGGTTCAATGCTTTCTTTGTTGCTGAAGTTTTCCATATAGCCGCTCTCCACATTTTCTTACATAATTCAATTGAAATAACATGTATTTAAGTCCTTTTCTTTGAATTTTGTAACCCTGATGGCTCTGAGGGAAGCTGGCGAGAGACAGCACGATAACGTTGGTGGCAAAAGAAAACTTTCTGCCGTTGCTTCTGGCCACTGTATGCAAGTCAAAGAGAGGCACTACGAAAAGGTCGGAGTGGACTTTGAGCAAGATTTTTGAATAAATTATATAGAGATAAAAAGCAATGTAAGCTCCATGTCTGGAAATACCTTTGGCGAACTTTTTCGGATAACCACATGGGGTGAGAGCCACGGCCCTGCTGTTGGGGTGGTCATAGATGGATGCCCCGCCGGTCTCTTACTTGATGGATCTGATATCCAGAAAGAACTGGACAGGCGGCGGCCAGGTCAGAGCGATATAACAACGCCCAGGAAAGAAGAGGACAGGGCGGAGATACTATCAGGAGTTTTTTCAGGAAAAACAACAGGGGCACCCATATCCATAATGGTGAAAAACAAAAATGTGGACTCGAGTAAATACGAGGCGCTTCGCAATACTCCGCGACCGGGACATGCTGATCTTACATATGAATTAAAATATGGTTATCGTGATTGGCGAGGCGGCGGGCGGTCATCGGCGCGCGAAACCGCTGGACGCGTTGCAGCAGGGGCGGTTGCCAAAAAGATCCTTTCCCATTTTGGCATCGAAGTAATAGGTCATGTTGTTGAACTCGGGGGGATACGGGCAAAAGCTGTTGAGATTGAAAATATCCGTGGAAATACGGAAAAAAATCCCGTAAGATGTGCAGACCAGTATGCAGCAGTCGAAATGGAAGCGATGATCCATGCTGCAAGAAGCGAAAGCGACAGTGTTGGCGGGATAGTAGAGATATTCAGCATTGGAGTTCCGGCAGGGATCGGTGAGCCTGTATTTGATAAATTAAGTGCTGAGATTGCAAAAGGATTGATGAGTATTGGCGCCGTAAAAGGTGTGGAAATAGGGGCAGGATTCAGATCTGCGATCATGAAAGGCAGCCAGAACAATGATCCCATTATAATATGTGATGGTAAGCCTTTGCCGGTTACAAATAATGCAGGTGGAATACTTGGGGGAATAAGCAGCGGCCAGCCAATTGTTTGCAGGATCGCCGTTAAGCCCACACCCTCGATATCAAAAGAACAGGGCACAGTTGATCTTTACGAGATGAAAGAGACAAAAATAAAGATCACAGGCCGCCATGACCCATCTATACCGCCGCGCATCGTTCCTGTGGCTGAGTCAATGGTGGCGCTTGTGCTGGTTGATCAGATGATGAGGGGCGGATTCATAAAAACATCAATTATAGGATAAGTTAAGGAGAAAGCTATTCATGAAATTCAATCCCGATGAGATAAAGGAAGCAACAAAGAAAGATTTTGACGCATCATGGAACGAAGGGAAAAAATATGTTTCAAATCCTGGCATCAATGAACAATATCCGCGCGTTGCCTTAAAGTACGGTAAGCCTCATCCAGTATTTGACACCATCCAGCGCCTGCGCGATGCATATATGAGAATGGGTTTTGAAGAGTTCATGAACCCGGTAATCGTTGAGGATCGGGATATCCATAAGCAGTTCGGTTACGAGGCGCTTGCTGTTCTTGACAGATGCTTCTATATCGGCGGCCTTCCAAGACCCAATGTGGGGATTTCTGATGAAAGAATTGCTGAGATAGAAAACATGCTGGGTGACATCGGCGACGGGGGGGTTGAGAAGATAAGACAGATCTTTCATTCCTATAAGAAAGGAGAGATTGAAGGTGATGACCTTGTTCCTGAGATAGCGTCCAGATTGAAAGTTCCCGATTCTAAGGTCGCTGTAATGATAGACCGCGTATTTCCAGAATTCAAGTCACTTGTTCCCGTATGCTCACAGAATACACTGCGCAGCCATATGACATCAGGATGGTTCATAAGCCTTGGAGAGATGAGCGATTACCGCAAAGTGCCGCTTCGGCTTTTTTCAGTGGACAGGGTATTTCGCCGTGAGCAGGCCGAGGATGCAACGCGACTTATGGCTTATTATTCAGCTTCGTGCATCTTTATGAATGAGATTGTAAGTGTTGATGACGGGAAAGCTGTGGCTGCAGGACTTCTTTCGCAATTTGGTTTTTCTAATTTCACTTTCAGGCCAGATGAAAAACGAAGCAAGTATTATGTTCCTGACACGCAGACAGAGGTCTTTGCCTATCATCCCAAGCTTGTTGGTTCAAAAACAAAATACAAGGATGGCTGGGTTGAGGTCGCCACATTCGGGATATATTCGCCATCCGCGCTTTCGCAGTACAATATTCCCTATCCTGTGATGAACCTGGGGATGGGAGTTGAGCGGGTGGCAATGATATTGCATGAATCAATGGATATGCGGGCGCTTGTGTATCCGCAATTTCAGTACAAAGTTAACTGGGTGATGACAGATAGCGAGATCGCATCTCTGATATTCATTGAAGATGTGCCAACAACAGAGACTGGAAAAGAGATACAGGATGCCGTTGTCAGGATATGCGAACAGTTTGGGAATACAATAAGCCCCTGTGAATTTACAGCATGGGAAGGGTCGCTTTTTGATATGAAAATTCTCGTAAAAGTTGTGGAACCAGAAGAGAATACCAAACTCTGTGGACCTGCGGCGATGAATGAGATTATTTCTCATAAAAACAATATCCTGGGGCTTCCAAGGACATCAAAATGGGATGAGGCGTTCAAAAATGGCGTGAGCACTGGCATAAGATATATTGATGCATTTGCAGCACGCTGCTCAAAAGAAATTGAGGATGCGGTTAAGGTTGGCAGAGGTTCCGAAACCAGAGCCAGGATCATCAAGGTACCATCAGAGATCAATATAAGGATAGACCCGATTGCTCAAAGGTATATCACAGGATTAAAGAATAAAATAGATACAAGAGGACCTGTTTTTACAACAGTGAAAATGGAGATAGTCTAAATGAATCAAACAGGATACGCATATGCATATGGCGCCGGCACGATAATCAACGCGATTTCCATATGGAAAGGCGCTGCATTTGGCATCGATCTGCAGACAGAAGCCGAAGTTTTCCTGACTGATGACAGAAAAATAATAGGATATATGGAAGAAGGCGGGGATACGACTCTTATCGAGCGCTGTGTCGAGTCTACGCTCCTGCGCTTTGGATCAAAAAAAGGTGCCAAGGTCTCCACAAAAAGCCAGATTCCGATAGCTAGCGGCCTTAAGAGTTCTAGTGCAGCGGCCAATGCAACTGTCCTTGCTACCCTTGATGCACTTGGTGAGAAACTTGAACCTCTTGAAGCGATCAAGATCGGTGTCCAGGCGGCGCTTGATGCAAAAGTGACCATTACGGGTGCTTTTGATGATGCATGCGCCTCGATGCTTGGCGGATTCGTAATAACTGATAATAAGAACAAAGATCTTGTCAAAAGAGAGGAGCGAGATTCGGAAGTATTGATACTTTCACCCGATAAAAGAGTATTCAGTTCACACACAAATGTTATGCGATCTCGGCTTATAGGGAGATGGGTTGAGATGGCTTATAAGGAAGCAGTTGCAGGAAATTACGAGAAAGCTATGACGCTTAACGGATTTCTGTATTGTGCAGCTCTTGGTTTCAGCACTGAACCCATGATGGCGGCGCTTGAAGTTGGTATCGAAGGTGTAAGCCTATCGGGCACAGGGCCTGCGTACACTGCGCTTGGCGCGCCTGAACTTCTCGATAAGCTTGAACCGGTTTGGAGCAGGCTGGGAGGAAAAGTGATAAGGACAAAAGTCAATAATAAAGGTGGAAAAGCATGGCGCTAGGAGAGATAAGGACGAAGATAGAGAAAATTGACACACAGATACTTGATCTTATCGGCAAGAGGACAGCGCTTGCAAAAGAGGTGCTTGATGCCAAGAAAGCGCAGAGAAAGCCTATCAATGATGTTGAACAGAATAAAGTGGTACTGGAAAGGGTGGTGAATGCTGCGACTGAGCGAGGGCTTGACGGGGAGGAAGTTAAGGAGATATTTGAGATACTCATAAGAATGAATATTGAGCGGCAGCATGAATTAAGCGGGGAAGGGAATTTGCCATGAAGAGTTTGCCATTATTCACCTGTCGCAAGGGTGGAACCACCATAGGGCATCACAATGACCCTCGCATTCTTACCATATTTTCCCAGTACCATTTCCAGGACACCATCAGGGGATGCCGGAATAAAATATGCTTTCCTGACCGTATCATCAGCAAGCGATGATACCAGATAAAGATCGATCTTCTTAGATAAAGCCGCAATTAAAGCCGCCTTGTGAGCTCCCATGACAAAACCTGATCTGAACTTCTCTATCACCTCATCCCTGCTGTAATTTAACCATTCTTCGAAAATCCGGTTGCCATAACCTTCTTTACATTCGGCTACAAGAATTATCGAACCTCCTTTTCTGACAGCATTCTTTGCATGTTCGATCGCTTTGTATGACTGGAAGATATCAATATCCCTGGGCCAGCCGCCTGCTGAAACTACTATTATATCCGCATATTCGACTTTGATCTTGGATATCTTATCAAGAAATGCCGCCCCGTTTCGATGTGCGTCTTTATAATCACCGGCAACCGCATGGATGATCTCTTTTTTCTCGTTCAGCACTACATTTAGTATGAAATCGATACCCAGAATCCTTCCAGCTTCTTCAATATCTTCTCTAACAGGGCTGTGAGCTCTTCCTGCGCATGATCCCTCCTCCAGCATCAGGGCATGATTTGCGTATATGCTTCTTTTTGACGAGACGGCAGGAAGAATAGATTTTGCGCCGCCAGAATACCCGGCATAATAATGAAGTTCAATAGTCCCCGTACAAATTACAATATCTGCTTCTGCGACAGGTTTGAATATCTCAACAGGTGTTCCTCGTGCAGTTTTTCCAAGATATACACAATCATTGACATCATGTTCGATACTTTTCACCTTGCCGTAAAGATCCCCCAATATATTTTTTTTCTCATACTCAGTTTGTTTCCTGTGGATGCCAAGTCCGAAAACAACGGTTATGTCCTCTACCCCGCCAGATCTTAATTCTGAAATAACAGGGGGAAGCATCAAGGAAGTAGGTGTGGGCCGGGTTATATCATTGACTATTATGATGGCCTTTTTGACATATTCTGAAATTTCAAAAAGTCGTTTGCTATTTATAGGAGAATCAAGCGCCTGTTTTATTTCTCTTGTTCCATCAATGATCCCTTCAAAAAGTACTGGTTTTATGATCTCGGCACTGCAATTTTCCGGTATCTCAAATGAAAGTTCTTTTTTCCCATACGGCAGATGTATCAGCACATTATCCCTCTACGTTAAAAAATAAGATATATTTTTGGATTTGGGAAACGAAAACATTAAATGGTAATAATCACTTAGGATGGCATCATAGCACCGATGGTCTAGCGGCTATGACTTTAGCCTTCCAAGCTAATAACTCGGGTTCAAATCCCGATCGGTGCATCATAATAAACATCCTTGATTCTTGTATTTAAGCCAAAAATTAAATAGGGGTCTTAAAATAGTTGAAATCTCAATCGTCCTTCCAGCTTATAATGAAGCATCACGAATAGAAATCACCGTGGAAAGAACAGCTGCAGCCCTTCGTGACATGACAGCATCATTTGAAATAATAATCGCTGAGGACGGGAGCAAGGATGGCACTGACATGATATCTTCTGCCCTTGCGCGAAAATACGATTTCGTAGTTCATCTTCACTCGGATGAGCGGCAGGGCAGGGGACGCGCGCTCAACCGCGCTTTTAAGTCAGCAAGAGGCGAAATCCTTGGTTATATCGACGTTGACCTCGCAACAAATATGAAACATTTAAGAGAAATGATACAATATATCCGTGAAGATTATGATTTTGCCACAGGTTCTCGAATGCTCCCTGAAAGCAATGTCAAACGGCCATTTAAACGTGGGGTTGCAAGCAAAGGATTTAATTTTATTGTGAGAATGATGCTTGGTTCAAAGCTTTATGACCACCAATGCGGTTTCAAGGCTTTCAAACGGCAATCCCTTTATGCGCTACTGGATAAAGTAAAGGATACTTACTGGTTCTGGGACACCGAGTTATTCGTAAGAGCACAGCGTGCTGGATACAGGGTGAAAGAATTCCCTGTGGATTGGAAACATGGTGGAACGACAAAGGTAAATATGGTAAGAGATGTCTTTGAGATGGGATATTCCATATTCAGATTATGGTATGAGTTCTTATGGGAATGAACTTTTTTGATATCACTATCTGGTGGCTGGCTTTAGAAATAACCGGGCTATGTGCACTTCCCATTGCCCTCTATTTTGGCTTGAACCTGAAAGATGGTGGTTATTCAATGTCAAAGCCTCTGGGGTTGTTGCTTCTTACGTATTTTACATGGGTATTTTCTGTTGGTGGCCTCGAATATAGCGCTTTTTTAGTAATCTTCTCTTTAGCATTATTAGCTGGAATCTCTGTCATAATAATCCGTGGAAAAGCTCCCCTTCGTATCGAGAAGAGTTATGTGGTAAAGTTTGAGCTGTTATTTTTCCTGGCATTTGTCATATTCGCGATAATCCGTGCATACAGTCCTGAAATTTACTGGACTGGAGGTGAGAAGTTCATGGATATGAGTTTTATTAATGCGTTCCTCCGGACTGCGCATATCCCGCCTTCTGATCCCTGGATGTCTGGTGAGTCCATTCAATATTATTATTTAGGGTATCTGATCGTCGCAAATTTGATAAAAATAACAGGCGTTTCACCCTCAATAGCATTCAATCTGGCCACTCCGGCTTTTTTTGCCTTATCCCTGATGACTGCATTTGCTATCGGATATAATCTCACTGAAAGAATTGGCTATGGATTAGTAACTGCTTTTTTTGTAGCGATAGCAGGAAATCTTGTGGGTTTTTTGCAGCTCATGGATATCCTGATTAAGGAGAATGTGATCAATAACCTCCTTGATTTCAATTACTGGCCTTCGTCGCGCGTTATACCAGATACTATCAATGAATTCCCCTTCTTCAGCTTTCTCCAGGGCGACGTCCATGCTCATATGATATCCATCACTTTCCAGCTTCTCATTATTCTTTTTTTACTGAATGTCTTCAGATCCTCGAAAACGGATGCGATGTCGCTATTTTTCCTTGGACTGTCCCTGGGTTTTCTGTATCCTCTGAATACCTGGGATTATCCTGTTTATCTTTTTCTTGTTATTATTGTCATAGCTCTTAATTTTTTAATTTCAGAGAAATCAGCGATAGATCAGGGAAACTCTATGATCAGGACGATCATTTCAATAATTGCTGTTCTGGCCATAAGCTTTCTTCTCTATCTGCCGTATCATTTTTCCTATAAGATCGAAAGAGCGATTTCGATAGTTCCATCAGGAAGGACTTCATTGATTTATTATCTGGCAATTTTTGGCTTTTTCTTGTTCCTGATTTTCAGGTTCATTATATTGAAATCAAAAAGATCAGGGATAAGTCCCAAATATCTAATTGCTGGCATTTTTTTGGTGTTTATGCTTTCGGCACTGATGAAGTTCGAATTGCTGGTTCTGCTATTTCCACTTCTTGTTCTTGCAATATTCTCGATACTGAAAGAAAAAGACAGGGACCATGCTTTTGTACTTATCCTGATAATTATAGGCATCTTTATTTCGCTATTTTGCGAGCTTTTCTATATCCAGGATGCCCTTGGAACAGGAAATGCAGCTTTTATCCGTTTGAACACAATATTTAAATTGTATCTCCAGAACTGGATCTTATGGGGAATTGCATCAGGATATATCGTATTCCATTTCAGGGATTCCTTTTATCAAAAAAGGACATGGAGTGTTGTGGCAGCTCTTCTCATCCTGATGGTTTCTGTATATCCCGTATTTGCCACCATAGGAAGATCAGGAGGGTTCAGGGGGGAACCTACTCTTGACGGTGAAGCATATGTAAAAAAAGAGCACCCTCAGGATTATATGGCTATCCAGTGGTTCAAGAATATTACCGGAGAGCCAATTGTCCTTCAGGCGCCCGGTGAATTGTATAAATGGAATACGGTTATAACAGCTTTTACAGGTCTCCCTGCTGTGTCGGGATTGGCGGGGCATGAACTTGACTGGAGACCCGGTTCGCAGGAAAAGATCGATACCCGCTTTTCAGATGTCAACAGGATGTATACTTCTCTAAATTTGGATGAGGTAAATGAGCTTTTGAAAAAATATAGTGTGTCTTATATTTATTTTGGGGAAGCTGAGGGCAGGAAATACAGCAGTCCCGGATTGTTTGATGCTCATCCTGAGAGGTTTGTGAAGGTGTTCGAATATGGGGATGTAGTTGTTTACAGGGTAAAGAAATGATCATTGCAGCACAGCCCTACCGTTAAAGCTTTTTACTTATAAGTTGTGAAAAGGGGAAGGAGTCCAGGATGAAAGAACGGTATAATCCGCATGAAATAGAAGAAAAATGGCAGCGCAAATGGGCAGAAGCGAGAATATTCCAGCCTGAGCCTGATAACAGAGAAAAATACTTTATCACGATCCCGTATCCCTATTTGAACGGGAACCTTCATGCAGGCCACACAAGAACATTCACTATTGGCGATGTAGTTGCAAGATATAAGCGGATGCTTGGATTTAACGTCCTTTTCCCGATGGGATTTCATGCCACTGGAACACCGATTGTGGGTCTCGTTGAGCAGATCCTGAAAAAAGATCCTGAAACAATGCGGGTATATAACAAACTGCATGAAATTCCGCTTGAAATTCTTGATTCTATCAAATCATCTGAACAAATAGTTGAATATTTCAGCCGCGAGGCTGAGGCAGCCATGAAAAGTATCGGCTTTTCCATAGACTGGCGAAGGAAATTTACAACTACAGATCCCCATTATAAAAAATTCATCACGTGGCAGTTCAATTTTCTCCATGCAAAAAATAAAGTGATAACAGGCGCACATCCTGTCAGATGGTGCCCGAATGACGAGAACCCCGTAGAAGATCATGATATCTTAAAGGGCGAGGATGCCACGATAATTGATTATACTCTTATCAAATTCAAACTCAATGGGGATATTCTCCCATGTGCCACACTGCGCCCGGAAACGGTATTCGGGGTCACTAACCTCTGGGTGAATCCAGGAATCCTGCATGTCAGGCTCAGGGTAAATAATGAAAACTGGATCGTCAGTAAGGAAGCTTATGAAAAACTGAAATTCACAGATAAGAAGGTGGAACTTCAAGGAGAAGTAAGCGGCGAAGAACTGATCGGTAAAAAGGTCAGCAATCCTGTTACGGGTTCTCATGTTTATATATTGCCTGCTTCATTCGTAAATCCAGATAATGGTAGTGGGATCGTCATGAGCGTTCCGGCTCATGCTCCTTATGATTATCTGGCTCTTCGGGATCTAAAAGGTGCAGATCTGACAAGATACGGTATCACCAGAGATGTATCACGCATCCCGCTAATTTCCCTTATAAAAGTTTCCGAATATGGAAAATATCCAGCCATGGACGCAGTTATTGAACTGAAGATTAAAGACCAGAACGACCCCAAAGCAATAGAGGCGACAAAACTTGTTTACAGGCGGGAATTCCACGGAGGCGTACTTACAGAGACCACTGGAAAATATGCGGGATGGTCTGTTGCCAAAATAAAAGACGTTTTGATACATGACCTGATCTCGCAGGGAATAGCTGATGTTTTTTATGAATTCAGTGAGCAGCCTGTAATTTGCAGATGCGGCGCCACATGCGTCATAAAGATGGTTGAGAACCAGTGGTTCCTTAATTATTCTGAGCCTTCATGGAAAGAACAGGTCTGCAAATGCCTCAGTGGCATGCAAATTATCCCTCCGGAGATAAGAGTGGACTTTGAAAATAAAATTGATTGGCTCAAAGATAAAGCCTGTGCAAGGCGAAAAGGGCTTGGAACAAGACTCCCGTGGGATAAGCAGTGGATGATAGAGTCACTGGGCGATTCCACAATTTACATGACCTATTACATTATTGCAAATTATCTTGATAAATTTGAACCGGATCAATTAAGAGATGAGTTCTTTGACTATTGTTTGATGGGTAATGGAGATCCAGAAATTGTTGCAGGGAGTACAGGGATCAATATTGATATTGTCAAAAGCATCAGGTCTGATTTTGAATATTGGTATCCGGTAGATCTTCGCTCATCTGGAAAAGATCTTATTCCCAATCATCTTCTTTTTTTCCTGTTCCATCACGTTGCCATATTCCCCGAAAAGTACTGGCCGCGGGCTATTGCGATAAACGGTTTCGTCTCCCTCGAGGGACAGAAGATGAGTAAATCGAAGGGGCCGTTGCTTACACTTAAATCAGCAGTAAAAGAATTCGGTGCAGATGTAACTCGGCTTTACATCCTCAGCACAGCTGAACATATCCAGGATGCTGACTGGAGGACAGCAGATGTTGATGCCACAAGAAAACAGGTCGAACGATTCCAGAAGATCGCATGTGATATCCTGAATTCAGGTAATAATAACGGAGAATTAAAGCTCATTGACAGATGGATATTAAGCAAACTACAGCACAGGATAAAGGAAACTACCGATGCGCTCAATAAAATACAGACACGTAGAGCTGTCCAGAACGCTTTCTACCTGCTGATGAACGATATGAAATGGTATGAAAGGCGTGGAGG
This sequence comes from Candidatus Methanoperedens sp., assembly GCA_021409285.1. GTDB lineage: Archaea > Halobacteriota > Methanosarcinia > Methanosarcinales > Methanoperedenaceae > Methanoperedens. Next base: position 11,912 of record JAGFND010000035.1, read on the forward strand.
AGGAGTCGCTCGAAAACAGGTCCTTGATACATGGATAAAATTGATTGCTCCATTTATGCCTCACCTCTGTGAAGAGATCGGAGAGGAAATTGGTGGAAATTTTATATCACTATCGAGTTATCCCAGAGTCAATGCTTCGCTTATCGATAAGAATGCTGAACTGGCTGAGGAGGTAACAAGCAACACCCTTAAGGATATTGAAGAAATTATTCGGCTTATCAGATTAAAACCAAAAAGAGTAGTCATATACACATCTCCTTCATGGAAGAGAGAGGTTCTCAAGAGGGCTATAATCATGAAAAAAGACAAATCTCTTGACATGAAAAACCTTATGAGTGCACTGATCAGCGATAAAACAATGAAAATACATGCAAAAGAGATACCTAAATTTGCCCAGAAAGTTATCGCTGACATACAGGGAATGGATGATGAATTGATGAATTCGCTTCTCGATATGGACTTCAATGAGATTTCAGCTTTGAATGAAGCAAAACAATTCCTGGGACGCGAAGTGGAATGCAATATCGAAATTTATAGCGCTGATTCTCCCGAATACGATCCACAGGGAAAAAGCAGGTTTGCATTACCAATGAGACCAGCAATATATATTGAATAATTATATATCTTATAAGTGTAAAATTATGCCTGAAAGGTGAAAATGAATACGACCGAAATACTTGAAAAAGTATTGTTTGATATAAAGAACATTGGAGGAGTTGAGACATCTGCAATAGCCAGCAGGGATGGGCTGCTGATATATTCCAATATATCTCATAAAAGCCAGGCTGAGACATTTGCTGCAATGTCGGCTACGATGCTGGGGGCGGCAGAAACAGCAACAACAGAACTTGGAAAAGGCATTCCAGACAGGATAATTGTTGAATCTAAACACGGAAAACTAATAGCCACCGGAGCAGGCCAGAAAGCGTTACTAATAGTTATGACAGAGCCTGATGCAGGTCTTGGTCTTATCCTGATAGAGGTAGAAAAGGCATCAAAAAAGATCAAAGAGATCCTGGGATGAAATCATGAAACAGGTAGCTTCAGGAATAAACGGTCTTGATAAAATACTAGAGGGGGGATTCTTAAGACCCTCGATAGTTCTAATAGCAGGTGCGGCAGGAACAGGAAAAACAACTTTTGTGATGCAATCTCTCTTTAATGCCGCCAGGAGCGAAGAGATATGTATGTACATCACGGCGCTGTCAGAGCCTATAGCCATGATAAATAATTTTATGTCAAAATTCTCTTTCTACAACATATCACTTCTCGGAAAAGGAAATATTAAATATGTCCCTATCAGTATTGGCATCATCCATCAGGGGAGCGAAGCCATTATCAAAGAAATAGAAAAAAAAATAGAAACGATCAAGCCCGATGTAATAGTGATAGATCCAGTTAACGTTTTCACGATGGAACAGGATGAAGAATCAAGACGCAAGTTCTATTATGATTTTTTCACATGTATGAAAGGCTGGAATTCCCTTGTTCTGTTGACAGGTGAATTTACACAGGATGAACTTATCAAAAGCACCCTGAGTTATCTTGTAGATGGGATCGTCCATATCAGTTATGAACCTTTTCTCCATCGAAATACACGGTATATAAATATCATCAAAATGAGGGGAATAGAATTCCAGGGAGGAAAACATTCCTGTAAGATAACAAAAGATGGATTTATCGTATATCCCAGGCTGCCTGGAGGTTCCAGACGACCCATGTCAAAAGAACGTATATCCACAGGGATAAAAGGCCTGGACCTTATGACAGGGGGTGGTTTTGTCGCAGGATCATCCATATTACTTTCAGGAAGCAGTGGAACGGGGAAGTCTATGATAGGGACGCAATTCATCGTGGAAGGTGTGTCAAAAAAGGACCCTGCTGTCATAATCTCTCTTGAAGAAGATGCGATCCAGATACGTGATAACTCAAAGATGATGGGATGGGATCTTCAAGAATTCGAGAACAAGAAGCAACTCAAGATCGTTTCAGCTCTGGATTTTGATATCCAGGAACTTACAACTCATATGGATGAAGCTATCAGGGCCATCAATGCCAGAAGGGTGTTATTTGACGGTATAAGCAGACTTCGTCAGAGGTTACCGCAATATATGCCTTTGCCTGAATATATGGAAGATATTGTAAATTATCTGAAAAACAAAAATATAACCACTCTCTACACAAATGAGACTTCAAATCTGACAGGGGGGACACAGATAACTGGCACGGGTATTTCCCCATTAATGGATGGGGTCATCCTTTTAAGATATGTGGAGATAAAAAGCGAGATGAGAAAAGCAATATCGGTTCTCAAGATGCGGGGCAGCGACCATGATAAAGAAATCCGGGAAATCGTTATTGATAAAAAAGGTGTGGAAATAAGATTGCCTTTTAGCGGATATTCAGGCATTCTATCAGGCAGCCCAATAAAAACACCATCAGAAGCTTTTGTAGAAGCCTTTAAGAACTAATTCATATGATCCCATTGCTGACAAGAATTATGGAAATATATTCATGGATTGTAGCATCGGTCATAATGTTTTTCATAGCAACGATCGCGAACTTTTATCAGAAGAAATTTGGGAAAAAAACCTTTTATTACTATTATTCTATTCCAATAATTATCCTTCTGGTTTCGGCAATTCATTTATTTTATCGTCATACAGTGTTAACCGAATTCATGGAACTGATGGGCGCAGCCAGTGCATTTCTGGCAAGTTATTATCTGTACAGATTGATGGTAGGTGTAAGAAAATGAACTGGGATCTGCTGGATTCTGCATCATTTTTTTTATTCACATGTGTCCTTTATTTCTTGTGTCTTCTCAGTAAAAGATTGGGAAGTGTAATGGGATTAAAAAATTATTATTATATTTATTATGCAGGAATGTTTTTTACACTGATAAGCTCTTTTGCTGAACTGATATTCCAGGAAGCCAGTTTAGTGCATATTTATGAAACTGTTTTTTTCGCATTTGGTATGACCCTCGGTCTGCTCGCGTCCATAAAATACTGGGGCTGGTTGATCATGGAATTTATCAATGGAATATGAGGAAACTGGTTGAATGACAAGTCTCAGACTCAAGATAATTTTATCAACATTGTCCATAATTTTTGTAATTATTGTAGGATCTTATATTTTAATTCAGGATATCCAGAAGGGAATCCTTGAAGGGGATTTCCGCGAAAAGGGATTTTTATTGGCGCAGCACACTGTAACAGAATCTACCGATCCTTTGCAGAAAAATGATCTGATGACAATAAAGAATTATATAGATAATCTGAAAAGTACGTTTCCTGAACTTGAATACATTTATCTGACCGATCCGGAAGGACAGGTGCTGGTGCATACATCTAAAGAAGGACTTCCTGAAGTGCCCAAGAACTTGAGCAACCCAGCCAATACAGCCAATACACATAATGAATCTATTATTAATACGGAAAAAGGGATTATACATGAATTTGACGCCCCGCTTTATAATAATATTGGTTATGTTCATATTGGTCTTTCTGAAAATATTGTTAGAAAACGTATTCTTGAGGCTTCAAGAAAATTATTCTTGCTGGACACATTTGGTATCTTTCTTGGAGGAATATTTGCCTTTTTTATCGGGAGAAGATTGACCGAGCCCGTTCTTAAGCTTACGGAAGGGGCGAAATTGATCAACAAAGGCAAACTTGATCAGAAAATAGAAATCAAGACAAATGATGAGCTTGGGGAACTTGCCATGACATTTAATGATATGGCGTCAAGCCTTAATCAAAAAATAAGTGCTCTACTGTCTTCAAAGGAAGAAATACTTTTGCGGAACAGGGAGTTGACAGTACTCAATGATATTTCAAAGAATATCAATGAGACATTTGATCTTGGTAAAATATTATCGAATACCCTTGGGAACATTCTGAAATTTACGGGGATGGAAAATGGGGAGATATATCTTCTTGATGAAAAGTCTGAGAAATATTTATTGAGAATGCATCAGGGTGGAAATCTGCAACCTGATGCCAGGGAAGTTCTGACGGCCGGGGATGTTCAGCGAATAATAGATTCTAAGACCGGGATTAATGGGAAGAGTATCAGCATTCCTCTTCGATCAAAAGATAAACTTCTGGGACTTATCACGATAAGATCTGACGAATCGCATCTTATATCAGGCATGGATAAAGAACTCTATAATGCAATAGGCAATCAGATAGGAGTGGCAATTGAAAACGTCCTGTTTTATGAAAATATAAAATATTTAAATGAGTTTAATGAAGAAATTTTAAATAATATAAACCAGGCCATACATGTGGTCGATAAGGACATGAATATCATTGCTTTGAATAATGAGTTGATCAAACTGAGCAGAGGAAAGCTGAAGAGAGACTATCTAATTAATAGAAATCTTTATGAGGTATTTCCATTTCTTAAACAAAATTACGTGGATAAAGAATATGAGTATGTTATTGAGACCGGAGAGATCTTTCAGAGTGAGGAAAAGACAAAATATTACGGGGATGTAATTTATACCAGCACTTCCAAGGTCCCCATCAAGGATAAGAATGGTAATGTAGAAAAGATAATCACTGTGATGAAAGATGTCTCAGAACAGAAAAGACTTGAAGAGGAGCTCAAAGATTCATACGAAGAAATGCAATTAACGTATTCCAAGCTCAAAGAACTTTATAAGATAAAAGATAATTTCCTTTCAAATATGTCTCATGAACTCAGAACGCCGCTCACCAATATTATGGGATATAGTGAGCTAATTCTTTCTGAAAAGTTATCTGCCGGCCAGCGGTATAAATTTGAAGTGATCTTGAGGAATTCAAAGCGCTTATCCAATCTACTGGATATGCTGCTTGATACGACCCTGATCGAGTCAAATGATCTTTCCCTTGATAATCAGATACTATCTGTCCATGATATCGTATCGCAGGTCATTGAAGATATGAAGATAACAGCCTCGATTAAAAATATTCCTATATATCCAGATGTTCCGAAGTCGCTCATAATCGAAGGCGATAAGAAAAGGCTGATCCAGGTATTCTCAAATCTAATTGAGAATGCTATCAAATTCACATTAAAAGGAAATATCAGAATTATGGCATCCCTGGAAAAAGAAGATATCCATATAACAATAAGCGATACTGGAATAGGAATTCCTGTGGACAAGCTTGATTTGATTTTTGACAGGTTCTATCAATCTGATCCATCTATCTCCAGGAAATATGGAGGAACAGGGCTGGGTTTGTGGTTATCAAGGAAAATCATAGAAGCACATGGTGGAAAGATATGGGCGGAAAGTAAAAATACAGGTAGCACATTTCATATTTTATTACCAAAATGGAGACTGAATGAATAATACGGCAAAAGGTAAGAAAGTTTTGATAGTTGACGATGAACCCGATACTCTTGAACTAGTTAAATTAGTGCTTGAGAGCGCTGGTTTCAAAACGCAGCTGGCTACAAGTGGCAAAGATGCCCTGAAGCAATTCCTCGACGCAAAGGCGGATCTGGTTCTCCTTGACATAATGATGCCTGATCTCGATGGCTGGGATGTTTTCAGGAAGATGAAATTAATGGATCCTAATATTCCAATTGCTATCCTGACAGCCAAAGCACAAAATATAGATAAGCTGCTCGGGCTTCATGTGTTGAAAGCCGATGATTACATAACCAAGCCGTTTGGAAAAAATGAATTGATCGATAGAGTGACAAAATTGACATTAGCTTAAATATTCACAAATTAATTAAGAACATAAGACAACTGGTGAAATAATGGCAGAATCAAAATATGTACTTCCTTTTTACACGCAGGAGCGATGGCATAACTGGGTAAGCAAAGTAAAAGAGAGCGGTTTTAAGATCGATGATCAGGAAAAAGGTATTATTTTCGTGAATATGGAAGACGATGTGGTTCTTGCCTGCCTGAAGGTAATAGCAAAATACGATAAGGGTGCGATCTCAGAGGAGGATGCTCTTGTATATTTAACAGAGATCAAGAATATTGCCCTGAAAAAGATCGAACCGATAAATGAAGATAGCGATATGATGCTTGAATCCATGCAGTTATCTTTGATGGGGGTTTTTGCGTCTTGCGAATGTTATGTCGAGAAGACATTTGAAAAGATAAAATCCCTGAACAAACTTATTAAAAGCGCTATTAAAGCTGAAAAAGAAGAAGACATGGGTAACGCTATTGATAATATCGCAAAGATAGGTGCAAATATCCTCGCAGGTGGAAAACTGAAGGACAAAGACCTTGATGATGTACCCGAAGGTCTTGTGGCTGAATGGCTTGATGGAATAGATTCGATAAGCGCAGCCATGGTTGGTGACACAAGTTATCGTGATGATGAACCCGATGCAGGCGATTAGATCATAAAATTCGTCCAACAATGCTCATCCACGATATTTTAGGGCTAAAAGAAGAGGAAAACGTATGTTTTGTAGAGGACAGCTATACTTCTCTAAAAAATAATAATATATCTTTGCAATATTTAGGAAACATCAGGAATGATCCGGAAGCGGATATCAGCGGGATCAAAGATGAAAATGGTGACATCATTGGCCTTGTCCTCTTAAATCCTGAAACCGAAGAATCTCCTGAATTTAGAGCGATATTTACAAACCTTGTTTCATCAAAGCCGATTCCGAATAATAGCAACAGTCAATTTTTGGGTATTGCAAAAAGCCTGAAGCTAAATAGATTATATAATACCACAGCTGAAGAACTGACGGATGCTATGATCGAATACTTTTCTTTCTCTCTCTTGAACAGGCAGTTGTGTGACAATTGCATTTCAAAAAAAGAGCCATATAACATGGTATATATCGAAAGCAGGAATGCCAGATTAAAACGGATCCTGGACAAATACCCACCCAAAGGTGAATTGTTAGAAATATGCTGCGGTAATGGCATGTCAACTCTACCGATGCATGAAATGGGATACGACCCCCTGGCAATCGATAATGATAGATGCCAGATTTGCCAGGGACTCGAGCATGATGTGCTAAAACTTAAAAGAACGATAATTCTTGATGCAACAAAACTAACTTCTTTTTTCCCGGAAAATTCTTTTGATACGATTGTCGGTTTTATGCTGGGGACGATATATCCATTCAATAAAGGTATATGGGAACAAATGATGTTTGAAGCTGTAAATCTCCTGAAACCAGGTGGAATGATCCTTCTTACCGTGAATAAAAAAGAAGAGATGGAAGTATTGAAAGTCGCCCTTGATAATAACAATATTGAGGGAAAGATGATAGATAATACTGATGAAAAAGGCATATATGACCAGTGGATTTACATAGGTACAAGATAAGATGCCGCGAGATCGAAGAGATTATTTTTACAGGAAAGCAAAGAAAGAGGGATATTTTTCTCGTGCAGCTTATAAGCTTAAGCAAATAAGTGAGAAGTTCATCCTGATTAAAAAAGGGGATACTGTTGTTGACCTTGGCGCCGCACCAGGTGGATGGCTTCAGGTCGCAAAAGAACTCTCCGGTGGCAAGGTACTGGGTGTCGACATATTGAAGATAGGAGAAATAGATGGTGTGGAAACGATTAAGGGGGATATCCGGCTTGCTGCAACTATGGACAGGATTAGAGCCCTTATACCGAAGGATGGCGCGGATGTGGTTCTGTGTGATGCTGCGCCCAATCTATCAGGGAATTGGAGTTACGATCATGGGCGATCAATCGACCTTGCTACCTCGGCTCTTGAATGTGCGCAAAAAATATTGAAACCTGGTGGGAATTTTGCAGTTAAGGTATTCCAGGGGGATATGTTCCTCGATTTTCTAAATAGGGTTCACCGGGTATTTATAAAATCGCAGGCTTTTTCACCTGCAGCTTCACGAGATCCAAGCGCTGAGATATATGTTATTGGGAAGCAGTTCTTTTCAGGTGCTGTGGTGCTAAATAGGGAATATGTTGTCACGATAGAGGACATTGGAGCAAATGGGGATGGGATAGCAAAGATAAATGATTTTGTGGTCTTTGTGAAAGCTGTGACAAAGGGTGAGACCCTGAGGATTAAGATCCGCTATATCAAGCCTACATTTGCTTTCGGGGATAGGGTATAAAAAAATCCTGCATGCTTTCACGCAAACTGTCCCGCCACAAAACCAGAAGCCCAGGCCCAGTGCAAATTGTATCCACCGAGTTGTCCTGTCACATCTATGACCTCGCCTGTAAAATAAAGACCTCTGACATTATTTGATTCCAATGTCCTGGAAGAGAGCTCATTGGTATCAATTCCACCAAGTGTGACCTCTGCAATTCTGAAATTTTCGGTTGTTTCGGGTATGATCTTCCAGTTATGAACCAGATTGGAGATGTTCCTGAGTTCTTTTTCATTATATTGGTTGATAGGTTTTGATTGGATGTTCAAGCTGCACCAGATCCTTGCAAATCGCTCTGGCAAAAACTTAGAAAGCACTTTATACATCTCGATCCTACTTTTTTCAAATTGCTTTGTCTTAAAAATCCCGTATACATCGATATCAGGAAATAGATCAACAACAATTGTATCACATTTTCTCCAATAAGAAGAGATCTGAAGTATTCCTGGGCCACTGAGTCCTTTGTGAGTGAAAAGGATGCTTCCCAGAAACTTGATTTTTTTGCATTTTATTGCGGATTCGATCGAAATTCCACTTAATTCACCAAATATTTTGAGATCATTCGGTGAATAGATAAAAGGAACAAGTGCTGGACTCAGCTCCGTAACTTTAAGACCGAATTGCTCTGCGATCCTGTACCCTATGTCAGAAGCACCTATCTGCGGATAAGACAATCCACCTGATGCAATAACAAGTGATTTAGACTCGAAAATACCATGGTCAGTTGATACGATGAACGAATTATCTTTTTTTATATCTTTGATACTGCAATTCAAAATTATGTTTACGCCTGCAGCATTGCTTTCTTTCTCAAGCATTCTTATTATTTCTTCTGAACTTTTGGCGCAGAATAATTGACCCCTTTCTCTTTCTTCATATGTTATGTCGTATTTTTCAATGAGTACCATAAAATCACGAGCTGTGAAGCGGGAAAGCGCTGATTTGCAAAAATGCGGGTTATTTGATAAATAATTCGATGAGTTGATATTTATATTTGTGAAATTGCAGCTTCCACCTCCTGAAACGCGGATCTTTTTCCCGATCCTGGAAGAATGGTCAAGAACAAGGACAGAGCGTCCTCTTTTACCACATTCAATTGCGCACATCAAACCTGATGCGCCCGCACCTATTACGATAACATCTTTTTGTATCATATTTTTTCAAAATCTTCATATAGAGGCATTATCAGTATCATATAAGGTTCTATTGCAGCATCAATCATGCCTCCCTTTCCTGCTATTGAAAGAGCTGACCAGATATACACTGCTATTAGCATTAATATAAACATCATCGCGATTCCGGCATTAAGGAACCAGAAACCAGTGGTCCCGAGTTTTTCACTTTATAGGGTTTTATCTTTCGCATGAAGATAGATCCCTCCAATTATTGCCATGCGTACCCATCCGATCAGATTGATATGTGTATGCGTCCTGCAAATAGAGGTGATTGAATCGCAAAATCATGGACAGGTTTTACTGTTAACAATGCTCCCATCGTGATACCTGCAATTAAGTAGATAATAGACGTTTTCAAAAATTTTTCACCCAAAGTCATTTTTTTATCCCACCTTTTTTCCATTAGTTATGTTTTATATTTAA
>JAGFND010000036.1 GCA_021409285.1 Candidatus Methanoperedens sp.
GTGAAATAAGATCAAGATTTGTTGCAAAATCTCCTCTGGGAATAGTGACTGCAACGAAGAAATCACCGGCGAGCTCTTGCGCTTTCATTAATGCCTCTACAAGAGGTCGATAACCAACGAGCTGGACAGCCCTGACTCCCAGGCTGGCTGAATGAAGAAAAAGTCTTGTCATGTTATCAGGATTCTCGAAAAACCGCCTGCGGTAATCAAGAGACTTAGAGCCGAACTGACCTGCGCCTATGAAGGGAGAGGTTCCCAGCATCAATTAAAAATCGGAATTATTTTATCCAGGGATAATGGCAAATAAGTTATGAGATGAACTTGAAAAAATGGATGTATGATAATTTTCCAATTTACCCTTCGCCCTTTACCCTTCCCCTTTTTGGGCGTTGGGGGGGGGTGCACCCGTGCTGATGCCCAGGTTCTCCAAAAAGGCGGTTCGTGATTGGACAGTATAACAAGTCAAATGATTGGGGTGAGAGGTTGTGGTCCGGGGGAAGGAGAGAGGGAACATGTATCTTACAGGAAGAACCGCCGAGATCATCCGCGTCGGAGTCACTTGTTTTCAGATTGGTATCCTTGACTTCACCAAAAAAAAATTATAAACTAACAAACCTATTATAAAATTATGAAATTGTCAGCTGATGCAAAACTTGGTATTTTAACCGCCATTTGTATATTGGTCAATGCTGTTGCATTTAAAAATATTCTTCATGTCCAACCGGATTTTCTAACAAGTTATGGATCCCTCTGGGTACTTTTGATTTACGTAATTTCAAAAGATTATATGAAAGAATCAGATCGGAATCCTATATATTGTGGTACGGCAATAATATTAGTAACCGTAGCTACAATAATATTGTATGCGTTTTTTTAATTCTTGACGGAAGGAAAGAGGGAACATAGAGAATAAATACTACAATCTTACCATAAAAATGTAGTATCAAAAATAGAAATATTTCCCTATAATGTTGCTAGACATTAAGCTCATATCATCTTCATTAATGCAAAACCAATTATTCCTGCAAACAGTGGTGAAATAACCCATGCTATCAGAATTTTCTTTACAACTTCACTTTTTACTATATGCATCCCGCTGTTTGCGCATCCAATCCCGATGATGCCCGCAGCAACTATCTCACCCAGCGAAACCGGTATTCCTTTTATTGAGGCTATGTGGACTATAAAGGCTGATGTAAATTCTACAAAAGTAGCCCTGATCACACAAAGTTCTGTAATCTCTTTCCCGACTGTATCAAGCACCCTGCCACCCATAAGAAGCGCACCTAGGCCTATGGCAAGACCTCCAAAAATTGCACCTGGAATAGATCCTATTAACCCTGCTCCCACAAAAGGCCCTACTGCGTTTGCAGCATTGTTGGCACCTGCTGAATATGCTACATAACAACCTGAAATGATCAGGAGAATGTTGAGTGATTTCTTTATCGAAGCATCAGATTCGTGGTGTTCAGCCAGCCAGATAAGTATATTTGTATACAGATATTTACCCATTAAGTAAGCAAGCAACCATGCCAGTAATGGAGTTATTATCCACCAGCTTATGATATATCCTATGAATGGCGCATTTATTTTTGAGGCACCATAGAAAAATCCGATACCAACAACTGAACCTACTGCTGCCTGGCTTGTGGATATTGGGACTCTGAATAAATTGGCAAGAAAAACAGTTATTCCCGATGCTGCCACTGCAATAATAGCACCTTGAACCACGATCGTTCCCGCGGGAAGAATACCGCTCCCAAGTGTCTTTATGACCGCCCCGCCATCTATTACTGAGCCAAGGACCGAGAATACGCTGATAAGTAAAACAGCCTGGTATTTTGTCCTCACCTTTGCACCGTAGGCTGCACCCATTGATGCGGCTGCATTATTACCTCCGATATTAAGGCCCATGAAAAGAGCTACTGCAACCGCAATAATAAAAGTAAATGAAAGTATCATATTTGTTTTTAGCTCCAACTGATTACTGAAAAAACTCTGAGGACGCTTCTTTGCACGAACGTTAATGATACCCTATATTTCATTTTCTGTTTCTGTTTGATGGTCAGAGCAACATGGTGTGCAGGTGAAATCAGCAATTATTCCACAGTTTCCACAAACTATTCTAAAAAATAGATTTTTTATTTTCTCGTTAATCGTTTTGCTCATGTTCCCCCCTCCTGCAATAACATATCATGTTTGAATTTTTCAAATCCAATACGTTCAATGCAATCTCCAACTCTTTCTCGTGAAAGATTATTTTTCTTTGACCAGTTGATAATCTTTCGAAATATAGCTACTACTTCATGAGAGGAGGTAACCTCGATTAATTCCCTTCCAAGTTTGGGATTTCTTCCATTTTTCCCCCCAACAAATATCTTATAGCCTCTAAAATCCTCCGAGATTGCATCTGAAGGACATGCTTTCGCACATTTACCACAAAGCTTGCACCTATCCCAGATAATGCTTGCTTTTTCATTTTTCAAGATAATTGCTTTATCAGGACACGTATCAGTACATATACCGCAACCTGAGCACTCTTCAGAATTGATAGTACATTTAATTATTCCCATGACTCCAAAATCATTTGCCTGCGGCTTTGCACAACCATTGGGACATCCAGTTACTGCAAATTTCATTTTTACATGCATTTTCTCCTTGAAGAATTCTCCATCAAGCATACCGCCGAGGCCATAGGTATCAATAATGCCAGAAGTGCATTCATGATTTCCTGGGCATGCAATAATGTTTCTTACATGCGGTCCAGATGATCCTGGAGGAGTGCAATTAAATTGAAGTTCCTCTGTGATATTATCAAGGTCATTCACATTAACATTCGGAATCTGTACACCCTGTCGTGTGGTGATATGAACATAACCTCCACCAAACTGTTTGGCTATATGACCTATTCCTATAAGCTGCTCTGAAGTGACATTTCCACAGGGAACTCGTAACCTCACTGTAAACATGTCTTTCTGTCTTTGTTTAATGTAACCAGAATTTTTCAAAGAGACTTCATCAATCTCTTTTAATACCACCATGCTCATTTTTTTCCTCCTTTTTCGTGTATTACATGAAATTGTCCTTATGCATTCCCATTTCTGTAAATGCCTTCGGATCCTTAACATGTCCATATACGTAATTATAATGATTATGTATAAAACTTTCGTTAAGAAGAATATCCTGTAATTCTTAAAGGGGTAGTTCTATCTTTTCCTTACTACAATTATATCACAAAATTGTAGTGTTTATCTTATTTTTTAATGCCAATATACCCGAAATAAGCAAGTTAAAAGCCTTATATGCTACAGAAAATATGAAATTGTACTGTTGTGGTCCCTCTCTCCCTCCATTTCTCCATACAACCCTCTCACCCAATCGGATGCACTGACTTCTGACTAAGTCGGAAGCATATAGAGGGCGCATGAACTAAAGTTTATTTTGTTTATATAGTTAAATTAATTATAGTTAATAGAATAAAAAGGTGCAATGGCGATCAACTCTCAACATCATTAATTTTCTTCGGGCTATTCTTCAAAAAACAATGTCGCAAGATTGTGAAATTTATTCTATCCATCATTATTCATGTTATGAATTTACCCATAATGTATGTGGCCATTAACCTTAACCGATGCCCAAGGACCGATAATTGTCTAGAAGTTCCAGCGGACAGCATGGACTATGTGATTTCAAGAATATTCTATAGGATATTAATATGGTTACCACGTCCATGCAGTTCATATCGTCCACACAACTACCGATATAATAAAGGACTAACTTCGGAAATATCGAGGCTCAAAAATTAGGGTTTACGAAAGACCAAAATTCGAAATTAATAAACTGACGGCGTGGGGGGTTGGGCGTGTGTCGGGGTTCAGAGAGAGAAGCATCAGTATGGATGCATCCACACACACATTATCTCCGTTTTCCGTTTTACGATTTCCTATTGCAAATTGAGTCACTCGATGTCTTTCTTAAAAATCATCATCTTTAGCCACGATTCTCTGGGGTTATTTCAATTCCAGTGGCTTTTTCGTGCGACGTGAGCGTGGCGTTTTAGCGTTTTAACGCTCTCAGCGTTTTATTGTGAATCTGGGGAGTTCGAATGTGGGACTAACCAAGTCAAATCAGTCTTGCTATAATTATAGTAAAAAGGATAAAAGGTATAAAAAATCTTATAATAAATTTGAATAATCTCTGCTTGCCTCTATATCCTCTGATTTCTTTTATTAAAATTTCTGAACTCATAAACCACCCTGAAACTATACTTAAAAATAACCCAGCCACAATGACCCCTATAGTGCCGAAAGCAAAATCATATAGGTCAAGAATGGGCTTTCCTAAGACCTCGAGTTTAAAAGCTGTATAACTCAAAGCTGAAGGGAGTCCGATTATCATTATAAATATAAATACTACAGCAGTTGCTTTTTTCCTGTCAAAGCGATAGGAATCAATTAGTGTTGCCACTGGTGCTTCCATTAAAGAAATTGCCGCAGATATAGCTGCTATAAATAGTAAAAGGAAGAAGATCGCACCCAATGAATAGCCAAAACTAATTTTTTGAAAAATAAGGGGTAAAGTGATAAAGGCAAGCTGAATGCCAGAAGACGGGTCAAGGCCGAAAGAAAAGACAATCGGAAATATTATTAAACCTCCTAAAATCGCAGCTACCACAGTAAATAATGAAATCAATGCGGCACTTTTTTCAATAGCAGAAAATTCAAACAGAGAATAATTATTCTCGATTTCTTCATCTTTTATATAACTTCCGTAAGTGAGCATTATGCCAAGTCCAACCCCGAGAGAATAAAATGCTTGACCAAAAGCTTCTGTCCATACAAGAGGATCGTAGAGTTTTGAGTAGTTTGGAGTAAGATAAAACTTAATCCCATTCAGTGCTCCAGGCATTGAAAGCGCCTGCGCCAATAAATAAAGAAGGATTAAAAATAAAAGAGGGACAAGTAACTTAGAAATTCTTTCAATACCTTGCCTTACTCCTGCTCTAATAACAAAAAAAACTATTCCTCCCGGAATAAGATAGAAAAACAATGGATAATAAGAGCCTATGAACTGGGAGAAAGGTATGGGCTTAGCAAGAATAAAGAAAAGAAAATAAGCAAACACCCAGCCAGTCATCACAAGATAGTAGCTCAATATCATACTCGTAACAAAAACAAAGAAATAACCTATCCACACAAACCGTTTTCTTATGGAATTGAATGTAGGCACAACCGAGTTCTTATAATGTTTTCCCAAAGTGAACTCAAGAATCATTAGAGGTATGCCGAAAAAAGCTACTCCAATAAAATATGGAATAAGAAATGCTCCTCCGCCATTTTTTCCCACCATATATGAAAATCTCACCAAAGTGCCTAAACCTACTGCAGAGGCTATTCCAGCAATTACAAACCCAATAGTTGAGGACCAGTTTTCTCTCTGCATGACTCGTGTTTAAAAGAGATAAATAATGAGATTATCAATACCTTCGCCATTAATCAGTATTAATTCCACCTAATACCCCTAAATCTTTAAATATTTGCTGAATTAAAATTGGATCAAGTTTTTCCGGAAGTAATTTTAATACTTCTTCGACATATTTTCTGCCTCTAAAATATGCTTTTAGATCTTGAACACTAAATTCCGCATTCTGTGGACGAACTTTGTTTATTAAAATATGTGAAAGATTTACCATAAAAAAAGCAAGGTTGATTGCATTTTTTACAGGTGTTTCCTTGATATTCATAAAATCCTCTAATCCCCAATATTGCTTTGCATCTCGGAAATTGAACTCAATCTGAAAACGTAGCTTGTAATAGTCGATCAACTTCTCGTAGTCCAAATCCAGATCACTGCTGAATAAAATCACAAAATCTCTGGATTTGGTTTTGAGATTTTCTTTAACTATGATCACTACATTCAACTTCTGAGAGAATAGTTTATGTAGCATTGTCATTTGATAAATTTCAGTCTTAATCGACAATTCACAAGTACTCTTTATTAAGAATTTAATAGGAATAGTTTTATAGGTTATTCTTTCTCCATATTTTCTTGGTGCCCCTCTCCCACCGTATGCACCTTCATAAGGAAAATATAGCTCCGAGTTCTTTTTTAATTTTGAAATCAGATGCAATCCACCGAGTTTAACCATTTGCAAGGCATCACTATGGCCAAATGCACCATCAAACACTGCATATTTGACTTGAATGTTTTTTCCAATTAGCAGCATCACTTCCAATAAAAGATTCTGAATGAATTTGAGATATGGAGATATTTCAACATTTTCTTTAACTTTGTTCTTACTGCATTTAGGTCTTCCCCTCCCTCTTTTTTTCACTGATACATTGTTATTTTTTTCTTGACTTTGTTTTTTTTTGTTGTTATTTCTGGATTTGTTTCTTCATTTGAACGGATCATCTGTTGTGTCAGTAATGGCAACGAGATTCGCAATTTCGTACTGACAAGAGAAAAGGCGAAGATTGATATTCCGGGAACTGGTTTACCAAATAGTGATGAAAAAAACCGATCAAGACCAAATGTTTTTTTCCCTGATTTTGTAACAACAGTTTCATCTCCGGCTAAGATAAAAGTGTCAGAAGTATTCAGAAAATAATGACGAATAAGACTCCATTGAACATTTTTCCAATCTATGAGTGTATTGAAAAATCGCTGAACACTTCGATAGCTTCCGCCTTCTGCCGTCCATCTGGAAATGCCAAGCATTGTTACCCGACCTGGAATAGCCAATAATGCAGGTACGATAATTTGCAACCGTTTTAAAGATGTTGAATCCATACAAGTATTCAAACACTGTAATACTAAAAGAATTTCAATCATTGAGGTCACCGGATAAATGAGATTATAGGGGTTATTGACGAAAATTATCTTACATTATATCCTAGTGATTTCATTAATCGTTGAGCATGACGAATAGAATATTCAAGATTCAAAATATCTTTCATGTATTTCACTAACAATGGTCCATCCCATTCAGCCTGTGCATATCCTTTTTTTATAGGTTTTTGTGAGAGAACTAAGCGCAACTCTTCTTTTTGTTCAATAGTGATTCGTTGTTTTCTCCCTGTATGTGGATCATCCAATAAACCTTCCAACCCATACTTATTTACACGTTCTACTAACTTATAGATTTGGCTTCTACTGAAGTTGTGTCTGTCGCTTATTGTTTTAATTTCTTCTTTATTGATTACTTCCTGGAGTATTGCTATCCTGAATCCAATTCTGGCATTCGGATACATGGTAAGGTTATTTCTCAGACTATCTTTTGTAATTTCAGCGTTTTTTATGGTAAGTTCTGTTTGACGCATAGCGTATTCTATATGGTTGTTCTACTATATGTAGTTTATTATTTGTCGTAAAAT
Source organism: Candidatus Methanoperedens sp. (assembly GCA_021409285.1). GTDB lineage: Archaea > Halobacteriota > Methanosarcinia > Methanosarcinales > Methanoperedenaceae > Methanoperedens. Next base: position 7,377 of record JAGFND010000036.1, read on the forward strand.
TTTAGAATGTTGGGCGGTCCTAGTAGTAATAATTCTTGTATAAATAGAATGAATAAAAATATTTCAGATCAGGCAAAAGATAGTATAGAGGAGAAATTTATTAATGGTGTTGAATTAAAATAAGGATTATTTTTTATACTTTGGTGGCGAAGGTATTGATTATAGGACAGAATTTTTTCAATGAACATTTTGTACCACCCATAAAATTACAGAATCTATGACTTAACTTCCAAGGTTTTTTTAGGAAAGCGCTTGTTTAAATTGTCTTTGTTTTTCAGATGCCACCTCTCCACTATGTCACTCATGAAGGTCTTGTTACTTAAGTTTATCTTAAGCAAATATTGTCTATTGATGCTGTCGGATTTTAGTTTTGAAGTAAATTGCAAATATATCAGGAAATAAACTTAAAAATTGAAATCTGGATAATCACCAAATTCCCATTCCCCTAATGGTGTTTGGCGCTGGCGCTGCGAGTAAGTATTAAAGCAAACACCATTATTTTGAGAAGTTAATCAACAACCAGACCGCCAGGTTTGTCTTTAAATACCCTGTTTACCCTTGCTATTGCCTGCATCAGGCCGTGGTCTTTCATTGGTTTATCAACATAAAGCGTATGCAAACATGGCACGTCAAAACCTGTGAGCCACATATCTATGACAATGACCAGTCTTAACGGGTATTCCGGATCTTTCATTCTATCTGATAAATCCCTGCGCTGCGATTTAGTGGTGTGATGCTTCTTTTTTGCCGTCTGCACTTTTCCAGGTCATATAGCGGCTAAAACCCGCTGAAACGCTTCCTGCCCTGCATTCCATTCCATCAGATATTATGCAAATCGCATTGTAAGTAAATAAGCCCGAAATTGCGGCTTTGTATGTCCGGATCTGGTCAAATGCTTTTCTTATTGTGGCATTTTCATCTGCCGCATTCTTCAACTCAATCAGCACTATCGGGATACCATTGATAAAGAGCAGGATATCAGGTCTCTTGTTCTGGTTGTTCTCAATGATCATGTACTGATTGACAACTATGGTGAATAAATGCGCAGCACTTTTTGCACAGCCTGTTCCTGCGCATCCGCAGGAATATCAGGGTTTAACCTTGCAACCTAATTTCTTGAGTACTTCGATGGCGAATGTTTCTATGTTACTCTCAGTTATCGGGTTCATTTAACTCCTATTATGAGTGGTAAGCAGAAAAGGAGCGAAATCCCCAAGATCAAAAACAAGATAATTCATACCCCTCAATTTTTCTTTATCTCTAATGTCTTTTGCGATAATGCCATATCTTTCGTTTCGCCTGGCATTATACCAGCTCACCAGTGCTGCTTTGCGCTTTAATTCAGCTATTATCATCTTTGCCTCTTCAGTATCCAGTGAACTCCACTTACATTCGAAAAAGGATATTTCCTTTTTTTCTTTGTTCAAAGTAATAATGTCTATCTCTTCGGTTTTATGCCACCATCTGCCAATATCCATAAATTCAAACGGCAGCAAACCTTTTCGGTTCATTTCTATCAAAAATTCTGCTGCCTGTTTTTCAAATGCCTTTCCGAAATAAGAATTAATATCTTTCATGATCAATTCAAAAGCCCTATCTGGATTGATTTCCAGTAAACGTGAATTCCTGTAGATGAACCTGAACCAGAAATTAAAAAAATTATCCAGGAGGAAATATCTGGTGTCTCTGGCGCGGCTCATTACCACTGGTTTTTCTCTAATAACTATCTCATAATTATTTACAAGCTCGTGAAGGTATTTTGATACCGCGCCAGGCTGCAAACCCGTATAATCTGAAATCTCTTTTGGAGTTGCATTTCCTGATGAAATTGCTTCAAGTATCGAGAAATAGCTCCTGTGCTCAGAACCAAACTCAAGTGTTAGGATATTTTTTCCTTCCTCTGTTAGTATCTTTGTGTCAATAAATAATTTTTTAGAAGTCTCCACCGGGTCATTAGTTCCCATCTGTCCGGCAAGAAGAAGATATTTGGGAACACCACCAAATATAAAATAAAACTTTGAAGCATCCTCAATTTCTAAATTAAAAAAAGCATTCAAGAACGTAAAGCTATCAAAAAAGTTGAATGGTTTTATATTAAAAAGCATCGTTGCTCTACCAAATAGTGGTTCTTTTGTATCTTTGAATATTTTCTTTATAATTCCGACATACGAACCTATTATCAGGAACATATGCTGCGATATATTATGATTCAAGTCCCAATATTTCTGAAATTTTGAAAAAATTCCAGGATCGACTTTACTCAGATTCTGGAATTCATCCAATACCACAATCAATTTCTCTTTCTGCTCAAAGAGCAAATTAAAGAAATCATCCCAACTATCAACCCGCGGTCTTATTTTGAGTATATCTCCAAGTGACTCCTCTATGTCTTTAAAGATCAACGCTTCATGTTTTATTTCTATGAAAAAATAAACCGCTTTCTTTCCTTTTATGAATTCCCGGCTCAATTCAGTTTTTCCGACCCTGCGGCGGCCATAGATCACCACAAGGGAAGATGAACTTGAGCTGTATATATCCTCCAATATGCGAAGTTCATACTTTCGGTTTATGAAGCCTACCATATAGTAACATACTGTTAAGTTTGTATATAAGAATTATGGTTTCTTTATGAATATATTGCTGAAGAATTGAAATTGCCCATTGCCGGAACTGCGTGCCACGTTCTGAGTTAACCCTGTATCCCACCGCTATGACCGCTTCAAGTGAATAACATCTTACAGTGCGGGTAACTTCGCGATTTCCTTCAATCTGGACTACCGAGAAATCCTCGGCAGTTGCTGGGACTCAGCAAGTTCCTTCTCTTTATAGATGTTTTTAAGGTGCAAAGAGATATTATCCGCGCTGCATCAGGTAATTTTTTATTTTTGGACATAATTTACTTCATTTACAAGATGATGTGTTCTGGATGGTTGATATCAATTCAGTCATCCCTCACCGCCCTTTGCAAAACTACCGCTTTGAATGTATTTCTATCTCCCATATCCGAAATTTGAAATTCGCCATCATAGTACATATTTTCAGGTTCATGCTTTACCTTAATAATGAGCGGCGGACAAAAATTCTCTAAACCACTTTCATAGCCGCTGGCAGGTACTGGTAAATCCTGCGGCAGGGACTTCAAAATTTCAACTAACTGACCGACTGTGAAATGGAATAATTCTTTTTTACTCATTGCAATCCCTCAGATTCTTTGTGATATTCTGTCCCCATGGAATTTGCACTAATCGGGCAACAACTTGTTGGCCAATCTTTGTTTCAAATTGCGAAACAGCTTGCTTCGCAATTGGCTTTTCTGACTGCAAAAGAGTTTGTGATGAAATTTGGCCAACAGCTTGTTGGCTTTTTTCAATTCCTTGTTGTATATGGTGTGTAGAACATATACTCTGAGCCAATCCAACCACAAGGGAGGATTTTCTTGTTGTTATTATTTCCTTCCACTCACTCATTTTTTCTTCTATGGGTAATATCGTGCGAAAGTGGCTCCATGCAAATTCTTTACGCGGTGCGGAGAGAATCTTATCAGATGGAAAAGTAAGATAGAATTGCCTGAAATTCTTGATATTTTTCTCTGAAAAATCGTTTTTGCTGTCGGCGGCAGTTATCTGGAATTCCCGGATAACTTCAGGCAAATTATTATTTTCCATTGCTTCTGACCTCAAAATTCACAGGTTTTTCCTTGGTAGTCTTGTATTTCTTCCCAACAGAAGCAATTGCCGAGGATTCCTCGGTAGCTGAATTATTGTCTAAACCATTTTGATTATCTAAATTGAAAGCCTGCAATTTTCGTGCAATCGTTTTCGCATCAGGCAATAATTTCTTATAGCTCTCAGGTAGGGCGGGGCTGATGCTGTAAGTAGATACACCGATTGGATGAACCGAGGTTTTCAGGGCGTATTCTACGATAGTTCGCTTTTTGTTTTTGCAGATAATAATGCCGATGCTATCGTTTTCATGGGGCAGTTTCACCCTGTCGTTCAGAAGGTTAAGGTAAAACTCCATTTTGCCTTTGTACTCTGGTTTGAAATCACCAATTTTAAGCTCTATTGCTACAAGGCATTGCAGATCGCGATGGTAAAGTAACAGGTCGATAAAAAAATCTTCATCATCAACAGTAACCCTGAACTGATTGCCCAGAAACGCAAAGCTAAAGCCCACCTCACACAAAAAATTGCGGATATTTAGTATAAGAGCTTCCTCAGGCTGATGCTCGGAGTGTTCGTCTGCCAGTTCCAAGAAATCAAAAGTATAATGGTCTTTTACTGCCAGTTTTGCCTGGTTGTTTATACTATCCGGCACAGGCTTGTCAAAATTCGTCTGGTTCAGAAGATATTTTTCATATGATTTGTTTTCGATTTGATGAATGAGAACATTCTTTGTCCAGCCGAATTTCTTAGTGGCCAGCATGTAAAATTGCCGCTCATACGTGTCTTTGCATTTACCCATTATCACAACGTTTTTTACCCAGCTTATTTCTCCAACCAGTGGTTGGAGAATTTCATTGTCATGATATTCGGTATAAAATTGAGCCATATACCAGAGATTTGAAGTTGAGAAACTCTTAATTCCGGGAAATTCTGCCTGAAGGTTCCCGGCAAGTTTCTCTACCACCGACTTTCCCCAGCCTGCATTCTTTTGCTTTTCAACAATGGATTTGCCGATATCCCAATACAATGCAATCAGTTCCTTATTGACCGGATTCTTAGTTTAATGTCTGTCAGCAGTTCTAAATATCCGCTTGATTCAATGTCATTCATTTATTCTCGACCTTAATTTTCGAAAGATTCTCCCGTATATGTTTGTTAAGCTCTGCTTCCTCCGCGATTTGCTTTTCCAGTTCTGCTTTCAATGTATTGAACCTTTCAACAAAATTGAAATCATCTTCATCATCAGGCAAACCAATGTATCTTCCGGATGTCAGTACATAGTTCAGAGCCTTCACTTCTTCCAGGGTTGCCGATTTACAAAAGCCCTGCACATCATTATATTCGCCTTCACCCGTGCGCCAATTATGATAAGTTCCTGCAATCAATGCAATATCTTCATCAGACAATTCCCTGTTTTTGCGGTTGATCAAATGCCCCATATTGCGGGTATCAATAAACAATATTTTGCCCTTGCGCTGCTGTTTATTGCGGCTTAAAAACCACAGGCATGCGGGTATTTGCGTATTCAGGAATAACTTGGTCGGAAGATTCACAATGCAATCGATCAAATCATTATCCACCATCGCCATGCGTATATCACCTCCGTGATGATGCGCGCTGGAGCGTGCTGGAACAAAAACTGCCGCCACCGCCAGCCAACGCCAACTATGCCTGGATACAGCATTTCCTCTATCACTTTGGGCAACACCCCCCTCAGTGAGGAATTGTCTTTTTCGATGGCATCCATTGCTTCATCAACATCTATGCCTATCGTGGGAAGTTTTGCGCGGCCCTGCAACCAGTTCCAGCGCGAAGAAGGAGGTACGTAGAAAACCTTTTCAGCAGTATATTCGTTTTTATCCTCAGGACCCTCATAGGCGCCTTTTCCTTCTTTCAGCTTTTGATGAAGTTCAAGAAAGGCGTCAGAAATGTATTTCAGGAAGATCAAGCCCAATACAATATGTTTGTATTCGGCTGCGTCCATATTCTTGCGCAATTTGTCCGCTGCCTTCCAGAGTTTTTTTTCTAATGGTTCTCACATGATCTGTGAGATTGCATATAGTTTGCAACAGGGACACGATTTCATATCTAAGCTTTACTTGACTTCCAAAAATTTTGGAGTTAAAAGTGCTGCAAAAATGGGAGACCACAAACTGAGGAAGGATTTGATTTAATGAAGTTTTTTAATACCCGTGCACAGAGAAAAAAAGAAACGGCGGATGCGAGTCAGCTGTTTTTGATCTTTGGAGATTTATTGAAGAAGAATTGTTCGTTATCATCCGGATTCTATTCGCGTCAGATGATCGTGAAGCCCGGGTGCTGGGCGAAGGCGTTGTCGATGAGGAAGTTCCCACGTTGCTTGGCCGACTGCTTCAGAGCGTCGGTCGTTCGCGTGCCCGCTGCGTAGAACCACCACAAATACAGCACGTCGAACATCCACGCGCCTTGGTAATCCCAACCAGAGTCCGCGCCGGATCGGCCGGTGCCAAACGCCGAACCGCTGGGGAAGTTTGCGTCATGGCCCTTGCCGCCGAAATGGCGCGACTCATGTACTAGTGTCGCTGCTCTGCCGACCACGTTTAATTGGTAGAAAAACGGTAGATACAACTCGACGTAGTCGCTGCCCCCGAATGTTATGGCATTGGCGCTACCGTCACCACATCGTGCCCTGACATCATGCATTTGATCGCGCACGTAATGGCGCCCCCAATGCAGCATGTTGTTACTATATTCATCGTTGTTATAGTCATCGGCGGAATAATTCAGCAACCAAAATGCTCCGAAGGTCATTGAGAGGGGTAGATCTGCGTTGCAGCAGTCTTCGTAGCCGAAGCCATTATGCCAGGAGTCGAAGTCGAAGTCATGTGTCGTCCAACACCAGTTGATGAAGTCTTGCAACAGGCGCGTGGGCTGTAGAGGCTATCGCCGCTTGCCACGTTATCGTGGGATGGAACCGTACATGTACTCATTTCGTGCCCTCCTTCTGGCCGGCCCTCGGCGGACGCTTTTTCTGCAATGTCCCTCTCTGTTCTGAAAGACTTGGCGGCTTGAGGCTCGATGACTGGCGCGCCTCCTCGCTCAAAAACCGCTCCGGATTCTCGACCTGAGGAACCTCCATAACGTTCGTTGGCTTCAATTCAAGCAAGAAGTGTTCTTCTGGAGGAAGATACGCCATTATCCGTTGCCGAAGCTCGCTTTCGCCTTTCGTACTTAGGAGCGCCTGCGCCGCAGCGCGGCGCATCGAGATCGACGGGTGGCGCAGCGCACGGAGAAGCGCCGCCACCGCCTCCTCGTCGCCATCCCGCGCAAGGTGGCCGATTCCATCGATCGCCGTCGTGCGTAGGATTGTCTCCTCGCCGACGATCGAGAATCCGTGCGACGGAGGCTGCGGTTCAGATGGTAGCGGCTCCTTGACGATCGTGACAAGCAACGGCAGCGCTGCTCGATGCCGCAATTCGCCAGCGGCGAAGATCAGTGCCCAACGACGAGAATAGTCATATGATTGGCATTCACCCAGCGCTCGAGTGATCTCGACCACGACCTCCTGCGGTGCCTTGCGAATCACCGCCAGTGCATGTTCATACTCGAATACTGCGTTCGGTCCAGATTGATACGCTGCGCGTAAGAAGTCTTCGACGTACGCGCGCGTCTCTCCAATGTTAGCTTCGTGCGCCTTTCGGGTGATCGTCACCAATGTATCAGCAGTTATGGGAGGGCTCTCGTTGTTTGCCATTTTCCATTCTCCTTTCTATCAACCCAGTGGCGGACGCGGACACGGCTTCAGTAGGATGAATGCGCTAGTGAATTGACTGTCGTAATGTTGTAGGGGGTTATAACCGTTGGTTGCCTCACTGGGTTTGTCAGATAACTGTTTATTTACTTCTATTTGTTCCATGAATTTTTTTCCTCCTCTGCAATTAGACACATTATTTTCAGTAACCGTAGGAACAGTCGCCAGTTCGAGCGAATTTCCTCTTCGATTGAGAAAGCACTGCAATTGATGGTGGTAAAATGGGGACGAACTTCATCGAACCCACACGAGTTGAAATTTTTACATACCACTTATTCTTAACCATATTCCCACTAATTTAGTATTAAATCTTTTTATAAATAAATCTTTTGGTTAAATTCATATACATAATGAAAATAGGATGTCGGAGTATACTGTTATTTTTTACATATGTGACATAATGACTCACCCCACACTATCGCGAATAAGTCTTCGCCATCGCTTGATCCTCCTAAGGTGAGCAGTTTGCCCTCTGTTCCGAGGCTGGTAATGTTATCGTCTGGAGTGCAAAGACCGCGCCTTCAAATAGAATTTCCCAATATAGTCGGCGATTCATCTTTCAATCCTGTGCTATCATTTTCATCAAAACACGAAGCGATCCCTGCCCCTCGCTTCCGCTGCGGCCCCGTAGGTCTGCTGATGAGAGTGGGCGGGAGGAGAGATGGAATTGAAGGGGCTGGAATGCAATACGGGCATGAATTTTATAAATAAAGAAAAATTACTTTCGCTCCGCTTACCAACTTTTTAAATAATACATTCAATTATTAACACTAAATGAGGTTGCCTGAAAAATAGAAAGATGTGACTATGAAAATAAATGACGACTTGCTAAATAAACTGAGAGATACAATACTATCCAGGGAACTGCTCTACTCATCAAACGCAACGAGAAATTCACAGTATTTAAGAAGGAAGCAAACAAAGGAAGAGGAGCCTTATATTCGCCTGCCTTTTTTTAGAGATGCAGATAGAATAATCCACTCAAAGGCATATTCAAGATATATAGACAAGACACAGGTTTTTTTCTTGGTCGATAATGATCATATTACACATCGAGTGCTTCATGTTCAACTTGTATCCAAGATTGCAAGAACGATCGGAAGAGCTCTTAGACTAAATGAAGATCTAATAGAAGCCATTTCTTTGGGCCATGATATAGGGCATGTTCCATATGGGCACTTTGGGGAAAATATACTAAGCGAATTATGTGAGGAGAATGGAATTGGAAGATTTCAGCACAATGTTCAAAGTATTCAATTTCTGGATGTTATTGAAAATTGTGATCTTACGCTTCAAGTGTTAGACGGGATCCTTTGCCATAATGGTGAATCACATAACAAAAATCTCAAACCTACTGGAACCATAAGTTGGGAGTCTCTACAATCAAAAATAGAGGCCTTAAAAGGAAAAGGAAAAAGAGATCCATTCCCTGTCACAATTGAAGGTTGTGTAGTTAGAATTGCTGACACCATAGCATATCTTGGACGTGATTTGCAGGATGCTATAGAGGTAAACCTTATTCTTCAAGATTTAAATGTTATTCCTAAAAGATGCATTGAATTGTTCGAAATAAAAAACTGGAAAGAAATCAATTGGTCAGTATTAGATGTGTTAATTAAAGATGTAATAAACAACAGTTATGATAAAGATTCAATATCTTTTTCTGAGGATGTTTCCATATCTATTAAGGAGTTATATAAATTTAATATGAAAAATATTTATAGTAATCCTAAACTTATTAAAGAGAGCGAGAAAATAAGATTCATGTATATCACCCTTTTTGAACATTTCATGGCAGATTTGGATAAGGAAAATAAGGAGTCTTTGATATATTCTGATATGAAAAAATTGGATTGGATATCATCTGAATATAAAAAAAATGCAACGCCACCAGAGATAGTAAGGGATTATATAGCAGGTATGACAGATAGGTATTTTGAATTTGTCTTCAATACAATTACTATTCCAGACAGGGTCAAAAGGAGGTATACATGAAAAAAAAGGTTTACATAGCTGGGCCGTTATTTTCAGAATCTGAATTGGAATTCAATCGAAGAATGAATGAATTTTTAAATAATCTTGGTTTTAATACATTTTTGCCTCAAGAAGACGGCCACTTATTATCTGAATTGAAAGAAGAAGGATTTGAAAAAGAGAATGCAATTCAAATGATATTTCAGAAGGATTTAAAGGAAATCAAGGACTGTGACATCCTTGTTTTTATAATGGATGGGAGAGTGCCAGATGAAGGAGCATGTATAGAAATTGGTCTTGCGTATGCCTATGAAAAAGAATGTTTTGGACTGAAAACCGATTCTCGTTCTCTTATGAGTAATATGGATAATCCATTAATTATAGGCGCACTTAAAGGACGAATTGCGAAATCTTTTCCTGAATTAGAGTCCCTTTTGAAATCTTTTATTAAGGATGATTTTATCACTTCCCAATCATCAAAATCAGTATATAGAGAGCGTATTATCATGAGTTGATACTACTCGGGAAGAATATTCTTTTGAATCACGACTAAGATGAAGTGCCCAGATATGAAAATCATTTCCCTCTCTTCTCCGAAAAAATTTTAAGAATATGTGCAGATGGGTATGTGGAAAGAGAGACAATGCCATGAGCAAGTTCAATAGGTAAAAGCCCGCCTTCATATCGATTACTAATAATCAATGGTAAAGTTGAAAATATTCTTTTTGCTCCGATAAGATTTGAAATCGTAGGATTTTCAACAAAATCAGAATTTCCAGTGGGAATATTTATGACCATCTTATGATATTCATTAAGCCTGACGAAGAGTTTTACACCATAATTAGTGTCTTTTCCATAAGGGGCACCAGTATTGGGTCTACATTGTATCTGCATTTTTATATATTGGTTACTTGGAATAAACAAATTTCCACATGGAACATCTCTGCCTATGATCTCCAAGTGGTCATAAAATTTACCACTTTTCTCCTGTCCTATTATATGAACAGGATAACCTTGATCTCTCGCATATGCTAAGAAGCGACGTATGGGATTCACGAGTTTAGAGTATTGTGCTCTGATAGTTAATGGCCCATCTTTTACAAACAGACATTCTGAAAGAATTACTTTATTTTTCTCCCAAAAATAACGAATTCCAGTAAATAGCAATAGCACTTCATGAATACTCATATATGTTGTGGCAACAGTGTCGGGAGCAGCGTCAGAAATCATATCTAGATGAAAACCTAGCATATCAGTTAAAAATAAATTCTCATGACACCCTGGGCATTTTCCGAGCTCTGCATTATATGGAAGTGTCGCCTCATTTTTTTCACAATATGGACATCCGAATTTATCCAATGGTTTTTCCGTTCCACTCCATTTTTCATAGACTAACCACTTTAACGTTTCCATTATTTCCCCATTTAGGGAATTATCTTTAATCGAATCGAAAATAATCTGCCTAATAGTATGGTATGTATTTATCCCTGGAATGGATATGTGTTTTAACGGGAAAACCGTTGCATGATATAAAGCAGATTCAGCAAGTATATCCCGTAAAGCGAGTGGATGTGGACAGTCTTTGTCAATCTTTGAAAGTGTAATTGATCAAGCCTCAAGAGTGCTGTTTTTACAAAGGCGAGTCTTTTGTAGGGTGGGGTTTCAGATTCGATTGGATAAACTGATCCATCAATTCCAAATATTATGGATAATGGCTCGGCTAGATCGAGGTTACATAGATTTTGAAGATCTAATGGACGTTTTGGTGCTTGGTACAGATGAGCAGATAAACGAACTAGACATGAGCTATGAAAAAGGACACGAACTAACTGAGAGAATTGCAAAAAAGCCAAAAAACGAGGCCATGGTATACATGGTGGTAATAGGGGTATACACAGATATCAAGATACAAGCCCTGCTAATGGGGCTGGCTTCCCGATACAATAATAGGAACTTGGCCATCTCAGATACGCTAACAGCAAGCCGTAGCATAGAGCGCCATCTCGGAGCACTAGACTTTGCTAACAAGTTATTGAATGTAGAAGTGATTAGTGGTATTAATGACCTGGTTTGTTTCTTGGGGGGTGAAGCACGAATCCAGAATGAGCCAGAGATTGTAGCGGCCGAAGGCTTTTCCAACTACGCCCAGTATTTCCAGGACAAGCAGAATGTGCTTGCTCATAATGATGCGAAGCTCAACGAATACTTGGTTCTCACGCAGAAACGGTCTAAGGATCTCTACCAGACTATCAATAGGGCTAACCAGTTTCTATTATACGGAGGCGTCGCCTTTCTAGCTTTGACTATTATCGAGGTTGTGTGGGCCTTGCTCCGACCCGGCTACGTTGATTGGAAGCTGCCTGTGGTAACAGGGGGATTAAGTCTATCTCAGCTTGTCACAGTATTCTTTGGACAGCCGATGGCTCGCCTTGAAAAGAACCTGACTAACTTCGCTAATTTCCGAATGATTCTAGAGGGTCACAGTTTCAAGATGGCCTTAATGCGTTTCCACCTGACGACCGCAGAAACACTGCGAGGCAACTTGGCAGAATCCGGGGCTGCTAAAGCTGCTGATACCCAAATCAGGTTACTCCAGGAGTACATCACAGTAATAGATCAGACCGAGAAAGGTACCTATGAAGCATTGAGTCAACTGGGATTAGGGGACAAGGATACGGTAAAAACAGTAACAGCTGAGAAGGAACAGCGTGCCAAAAAAATGAAATGAATACGTTCAACTCCAGATGCATGTATCAAGATATTTCTATCTCGATTACTATGCAAATAATAGTAATTTATAATGTTTGAACTTATAGGTCTATAAATTACACCTATGGCATTGACTAACTCATTTCCCTCTTTACATGATGACCAGATAAAATCTGCTTTTTTCTTAAACTCTGATGGTGGGAGACCAATATCAAGGTACGGAATTGGCTCTTGCCTATTTGATGATGAATCGCGGATTCCATTGCAATAGTCCACTAAAACTTTCATATATTCCTCGAATGTGTTGTGATAGAAGGGGGGTATCGAAACCATTTCTACCCCGGTATATAATTGCAATTCAGTGAATAAAAATAAATCCCCAGATTTCAGTGATACATTTTTTTTGAACTGTGGATAGAAAGAAATATTAGAATATTCCATCACATCTGCAAGACTTTCAATTCTCATTTTTCGATTCTTAAAAGGTCCATTTCCTGCCAAGAATTGATTCAATTCATTTTCACGAAAGTCGCTTACAATTTCGCCAACTGGATTATCTATTGTTCCTCTCACAGGCAATTGCTGTTTATATTCAAATTCTGTTGATGTTACACGTCTTTCAGGAGTGTAGAAAGTACCTTTATCTGTTTTAACTTTTAAACATCTTCCACCAAAATTATCGAAGTCTCCCTCCGGTTCAATTTTCTTAATTGTCAATTTATGCCCTCTTTCTGATAGGTATTATTTTATCTTTTATTTCAGATTTTTTTGTAAATGGTTTATAGTTGATATATACAAGCTTCAGAATTCCTTTTGGACCTAATTGATCCCAATCTTTTCGAAGTTTCTGCAATTCAAGTTTTTCCTCAGGTTTAAGTTTATTATATGCCTTTTCTGCCAGTCCTCGTCCTTCTTCTGTGAGATAAAACAACTCTTTATTTGTCGATTTCCTTCCAACAGTCTTTATTATATCTTGAGATTCAAGCATTCCAACAGTCTTATCGACTTCTATACTAAAAGGTCCATACTTGTATGGGAAAAAGTGGAAACTTTCTGATGGGATCTTGAAATCAACTGAAAACTCCATTTCAATTAAAAATAGTTGCTTCATTAAAGAAATAGCACCTTTAATAGGAATATTCTTTTGCGAAAATAAAATTGCCAATATCCAATCCTTTATGGTGATTATGTCGCGCTTTATATCTCTTTTTAAGCGTAATTTATCAAAATACGTCTGAAGTTCTCCTGAATATATCGTATAACCACACTTTGGACATACAAATGCTTTTACAGGTATTCCATTTAATACAACCTCTTTTTCTTCGCGTGGTATTCCGCAGCGACATTCGTCCTGATTTATATTATTTCTCATCATGTCCTCCTAATGCAATTTTTTGGTGCAGGTTTTATATGTTTTACAGTCCAGCACTGGCATCTGGAGTTTATTGAATGATCATCTATTACCTTTATCATATATGTTATGCGGTGGATACTGCAATATTCGATACCTGAGCCAAGACCTGTTTGGGGATTGCATAAGTATGAGTTTTCCAGCATACCCAATATCAGAAATGGATCCAGATAATACTCCTCCATTTCCTTTCTTGCGTGATCGGTAAAGAACAGCGGGCGTCCATTCCAGTTGAATATGTTGAATTGCATATTATGATTTCATTTCTTGTTCTATTATCTGACTTTGTGGGCTGAAATTTTGAGATATCTCAACTTTTATAAACTTATAACGATTAATGTCCGGCGCTTTCGCAAAAAACGAACCGCAGATGAGCGTACTATTAACACTTTTGGTCAACATTATCTTGACGGCGCTGGGGTTGCGACCCCATACCCCAGCGGAAGCGCCGCCGCTGGCGGGGTTTAACAAGTTATCACCGGTTGCATATAATCACAATAGTCAATACTTGCAC
>JAGFND010000037.1 GCA_021409285.1 Candidatus Methanoperedens sp.
GATGAACTGATGACCTGGAAAAGTGCAGATGTGTCATTGTAGGTTGGATGATTTAAATTGATATTATTTCCGAACACTATATTCTTATTCAAATATAATCTCACAGGATAAGTGCCGGTCAGATTCATATTTGCACCGGTGTTCAGGTTTATAGGAGCATCTACTGCCATGTTGATCGCGCCTCCGGCCGTATTAAAAGTTAATTTCTTATTATTCTGTATATCAAATCTGGTAAGGTAATAGTTCCCAGTATTTATCGTACAACCGGTCTGGGCATTCAATTGAGTCCCAATTAATTCTGCAACGCACCCTGAAGCGGCATTATTATTGGCAGCTTTATATTCATTTATCTTGCCCTGCACAAGGTTCGCAGTGTTCCCCAGACTGAATCCAGAAACCTTTCCAAATCTATTTCCCGAAACGCTGACTTTTGTATCAATGGTCCTCGCATAAGCATCTTTCATTATCGTGCCTCCTGATCCGCTTGTAAATGTTATATCTCCGCCTGTCATGGCACTTCCATTTACATTTGCCTTATTACCAAATTGTATTTCCCTGGTTGCCCGGATGCTCCCATTATTTGATCTACTCACTTCATATTTTCCTTTTGAGGAATTGTAACTGTCAGTCTCCGCACCATTTCCAAGCTCAATGGTGTCAGATGCCAGCGCTCCATAAGAGAAATTGGTGACAACTTCAGGACTTCCAAGGGTCACAAACACCGTTTTATTAACAGGTGATTCCACGACATCGGCCAGTGTTATGCTCCTGAAATACTCTCCCCATGCGTCATAATACTCACTTTTTATGGTTATCTTTGTTACACTCACGTTCAAGGATAGCGGATTCACGTAATCAGGTTTAGATGGATCCGGATATAACGTCACTGGATCGGCTTTCTTTTCAATTCGGATAGAAGCTGCGCCCTTTCCAGATGTGGAAGAATTTCCTGATATGGTTAAGACAGGCAATGTGATTGTGATCCCGTTATAATTGAACTCGGGCGGTGAGAGCATTATGCTGCCTTCCGGATATTTGCTCCACACGCCTCCTCCCTCATAAGCGACCTCTCTATCTCCCATCCTGTAAATTATCTTCCCCATTGATATATTAATACTCACCAGTGCCATTGTTGCATTTTTCATTTCAAACAGCATATAGCTCGGATCAGATGAAGAATTCGGGACAACCGTCACAGTCCCACCCCCAAGATTTATATTCATTAGCTGTTGAATGGAGTCACCAAGTGCGACTTTGCTTGCTCGCGAGTCAAGAACAGTAAAGGCCTGCTCCGCGTTCCTGATGGTGATCATATCCTGCATATGGTAAATAGAAGGCACACCCACAAGCATTATCAGTGCTATTCCCGTAATTGTTATACCGATAATTATCACATGGCCCAGTACTTCCACAGCTGCTTTATCTGATTCTATGAATCTCATTCTATCTCCGTGTACATGGCTGTTCTTAAAATATATACATCAAGTTTCGTGCTATTAAGATGCCCTACCAGCTTGGAATCAGGGGTATCATCCAGGTCCATAATATCTCCAAGATAATCTTTCCAGCCTGAAACATAATTACCTGAAATCGTCATGGTAAGATTTGTTACATTGGAAAAAGAAGTGATTCCGGGAGTGCCGTCAGCTTTTAACCTGGCGATGCCAGTACCGCCTACACTTGTATTTCCGCTGATCACTACAATGGGGATTACAAGAATATTGCTCCGGTTAGTGATTAGCGGCCTATAAGCATTAAAAATATGCCCATTCGGATATTTCACCCATACTCCGGTGCCTTCATATGCGACTACTGTATCGCCTATGGAATTCTGGATATTTCCCATATTCTGGTCAACGAGCGTTATCATCTGGCCTGTGGAATTTTTTGCAGTTATATTGATCGAGCTGTCCATTGAAGTGCTTAGCGTTCCACTATATATCTTCAATTCCACGCTTTGTGAAGGAGATTGCCCCAGAGCGATCTTATTAAGATTATCTGCCATTACAACAAAGCTCTGTCTTGTATTCTCGATATACCTTGTTTCCTGTGCACTTCTCAAAATGGGATATCCTGCAAGAGCGATCATACTGAAAGCGAGCATAAGTATTCCCAGGATCGTGACAAAATCCAGTACTTCCGCTACGGCATCATTTGACTCCAGGAAATATACTGATCTATTTGACGAACTCATCCTGTTGTAATACTCTGGACGCATAGTATTTAAAACATATCATAATTATTATGATGCAAAAAATTCATTGTTCTTCGATATAGAGACTGCTGCTGGATTGATTATATTTGATCGCAAAATTTTCCGAAGCACTGTAAATATGGACTGGTATGAAATTGGCCGATGTATTAAATAGAGAAACTACTCTTGCACCATTGTCTGCTTCAAATATGATCCTGTAAGGTGAATTCGTAATATTTACCGTATATGTCTTTCCTGCCACTGATTCAGGAAGAGAGAATTCATATTCCAGCATGTTCACAATCCCGCTATTTGAATTCGTAAAATTGACCAGCGTATCGACTGCGGTGATCTTTGCTGAAAGTCCGCCCCCGATCATCTTGAAATTTTCTCTCATTGCTGATTTTTCCATGTATTGAGTAAGTGAATAGAAAGAGATTATCAAAGCCGTGAATACAATTACTGTGATCGCGAACGTAAGGATAAAACCAAGTGATATGGCAACTGCATCATTATTCTTAAAGAAACTCTTTGATTTCATTTTTCACCACGGTACTGTAATTGGTATTGTTAAATTAGTTCTTATTCTGCTCATGAAAAATCCTATTGATCCATTAAGGACGTAATCGCGAGCGCGTGTGAAGTTTTTGCCATAGGTCGTATTACCTGTGATGCTGTAATTGCCTGAGGTACTTGCACCGTTGATGAAAGATATGGAATAAGGTGGAGTAACATTGGTGACAGAAGCGGTAAAATTATATCCGGGTGTTACCGTCCAGCTTCCAGCAGCGCTATTTGAGATATTTATCTGGAATGATCCCGGATTTGTTACATTGACCCTGATCGTTGAATTCCTTACGGTTTCTATCACCGTCCAGTTCGTTTTTCCACCCTGCAATCCATTTTCAGTAAGATTTGCATAACGATTGCTATTCCAGTTGCTGGTTTCCCAGCTTATATTAACTCCCTCGCCATGTAAAGCATACAGTTTTGATAGATTACCATTAAAGTTATTAAGCTGCCTGTTAAAATCATCAATACTCCTGTTGGCGTATGCACTTCTGAACTCATCTTTTGTGAGCTGGACAAGATTAATAATATCATATTTTGATAATTCGTTTCCTCCCCCGATCGCAAGATTGACTTCGAAAATGATACTATTCAATATTATAGTTGTAATAACAAGGCCAATTGCAATAATAAAACCTGCCAGCAGCATGAACTGAGCATCCTGGTTTTTAGTTATTTCTTTCATGTTCTCCATAGAACTAATTTAACATCAGCAATATTCCAGAAATTGGTCGCAGGATCAACATCATAAATAGGATTTGTGGAATTTGGATCTCGAATAATATCGCTATTCTGCAATACGATCTTCCTTGAAATTATTACAGCGTTATCAGAAGGCACACCTGCGTATATCATCAATTCCGGTGCAGAAGCATAAGTAAGATTATTGCTGCGGATAATATAGGAAACTTCCACTCTATGAGCTATCCCTTTACTTATCAGGGTAGTATTCAGTATTTCAGTGATGTTATTTGATATATTATTCTCTATATTCCCAATCTCCACATATTTTTTCCCGCTCCACTGGTATTGCCTGCCATCCCAGTTAATAATGTCCTTTTTTAATTTTGAAATCTCTCCCGGCTCTGCGTAATCGAGCGTATTCAGGATATCCTGGCCCAGCAACGCCAGCTCAGATTCTACATGCACATTCGAGGTAGAAGAAGAAAGAGGAGTAATAGAGGTCGCATCAATGGCATATATTATGACAAGCAGTATGAGTGAAGAAGCCGCCACTCCTTCAAGAGTGTGCAATTGAGCCTTATTATCGAACATTACCAGACCCTCACTGAAAAATATGCTGTTACATTATAACCTGTGGAGGGATTCACGATATAAACAAGCCTTTTTGTCTGCCCGATATCCGCATTATCAGGAAGCTCAGGGCCGCTCCTGTATGTCACTTTGTCTGGAGTGGTAATATTTGCAACAGAGATATTCAGGTCAAACACATTTTCATCACTGAAAAGTGCCAGTTCACGCAGGGTATCCTGATAAACAGGAACATTTGATCCATTAAGTTTTGTATCATTGAAATAAATTAATTTTCTCTGGTCAATTACATTCGAGGTCATCGCATTATCAAGAGGAAGCATCCTTTCCACTATCACTGAGGCCGCCCTGTCAGCAGCCAGCGAAACCTCATCAGCCCCTGACTGAAAAGGTAAAAAAAGCGCATACATGAACTGGAATACAAAACTAACAGTAATAAGAAAGATACCAACGCCTGCAACATAGTCTATGGTCATCTGGCCTCTGTCTCCATTCATGTACAAGTAATTTAATTTTTAATATATTAAGACTATCGAATGAAGACGCATTATGAGATCTCTTGCTTCTTATCCAGTCTTTGGCAAGAATGGCGTAAGCCAGCCAATAAACGAATTCATGCTTCTTGTTTGAAGATATAACGTCCCTGTTCCTTTGAAATCAGCTACAAGACCTTCTCCGCTGAATAAGGTGGATTTAAGACCTCCTACTCTCCTGACACCGTAATCAAGTCCTTCAGTGAATGCGACCATATGTCCTGTATCGATTGTGAAGGTCTCATTTTTCATTTTGACCTCATGGATGGCGCCAAAACTTGAAATGAAAGCATCGCCGCTTCCGCTCATTTTGAGGAGGAACAGTCCTTCCCGTGAGAAAAATGATTTTGCTCCCCCCCATTTGGTATCAAGGCTCAGTTCCGGAGATGATGCCATGTAGCTTCCGTTCTGGATAAAAAGCGTCTCGCCATTTAACCTGTGGTGGGTAATGTCGCCCTGGTACGGCGGAGCAAGTCCCAGAACACCTTTTGAGTTTGCCGAAAAAGTATTGGTGAAGAAAGATTCCCCTCCAAGTAAACCTCTCGTGAGCGCCCCAAAAATCCCGCCTTTTGCCTTTGTTGCGATCTCGATACCAGGAGACATATAGACCATTGCGCCTGATTCAGCTTCGATACGTTCCCCTGCTTCGAGCTTTACCTCAAGAAGAGTATAAGCCGGTTTGTACATTATTTCATGCTGCATATTCCATTAATTCCCTTGATATATTATAAATTTGGCGATATATCCTTTATCCTATTTATTTTTCAATGTTAGATTCATGAACATTCTGGAACAAATAAAAAAGAAAAACTATTTAAGCAAATAATATCTATAGAGAATATGTTCGTTAAACAACGAACAAGATAAGCGGGTTATCTTTTTTCAACGATACCACCCACTCCCCTTCCCGCTTATCTTACCACCTTTCATCAGATATAAACAATTATAACCTTGAAGGGATTTTAGGATGCCCTGTAAGATCATTGAAAGGAAAACAAAATCATGTTCGACAAGAAAGATCTAAAAGGCATAATTAAATCTCTGGGTCTCGTTTTCGGAGACATAGGAACAAGCCCGATATATACTCTCACAGTCATCTTTCTCATGACGACACCTTCCAGAATGCATGTCATGGGCATACTCTCACTTATAATATGGACACTAATTCTGGTCGTATCAGTGCAATATGCGTGGCTTGCCATGAGCCTTGGAAGAAAAGGTGAAGGGGGCACCATCGTTCTCAGGGAAATACTTGTGCCAATGCTAAGATCGGGACGTCAAGTGGCTTTTGTAACACTGCTTTCTTATGTGGGCATTTCACTCCTGTTCGGCGACGGCGTTATAACACCGGCCATAAGCATACTGAGCGCTGTCGAGGGGCTTCTGCTGATACCGGGGCTTGAAGGAACAACGCAGGATACACTTGTTATTATAGCGGGTCTTATCGCTGTGCTGCTTTTTGCCTTCCAGAAAAAAGGCACTGAAAAAGTATCGAAAGCATTTGGTCCACTAATGGTATTATGGTTTTTTTCACTTGCTGTCTCGGGTATATTATCCATAATACGGGTGCCTTCAGTAATATTAGCATTAAATCCCTATTATGCACTGAGCTACCTGTCAGAAAATGGCACAGTAGGTTTCTTTGTGCTTTCACAGGTCATTCTTTGCGCTACAGGCGGTGAAGCGCTTTTTGCTGATATGGGACAGCTTGGAAGGCTTCCGATACTGAGAGCATGGTATTTTGTATTCTTTGCACTTTTATTGAACTATCTTGGCCAGGGCGCTTTTCTCATTGTGCATCCTGATGATAAGAATGTGCTTTTTGAGATGGTCTTTGAACAGGTACGTATTTTTTACGTGCCTTTTCTGATATTAAGCATCATTGCTACGGTGATAGCTTCCCAGGCAATGATAAGCGGAATGTTCTCTATAGTATATCAGGCAATAAATACGCGCGTTCTGCCCATGCTTAAAGTGGATTATACTTCAAGTGAACTCAGGTCTCAGATATATATAGATTCTGTCAATTGGCTTTTGCTTTTTTTTGTTCTATTCGTGATGTTCGTATTCAAGGAATCAAATCACCTCGCAGCAGCATACGGCCTTGCTGTTAACGGGATAATGGTAATAACAGGTATCATGATAACATGGATCTTCTATTTGAGAAAGAAAATGCGAATGGTCGGTATTTCGATATTTATCACCATCATCGACGTGGTATTCCTGATGTCAAGTTTATATAAGATCCCACATGGCGGATACTGGTCACTTATCATGGCATCCATGCCATTTTGTATCATAATGATTTACCTTTCCGGGCAGAAGAGGCTTTACCTGTCGCTTTCGCCAATGGACCTTAAGGTATTTCTTGAGAAATACAAAAAATTATCCAGAACCACGAATAAGATATGGGGCACTGCGCTGTTCTTTGCGAAGGATGTGAGAAAGATCCCCACATATATGGTGAATACGATGTTCATAAATAATATTGTTTATGAAGATAACATTATTGTATCCATATTCAGGACCGATGAGCCTTTTGGTGTGGCAAGTCTCTTTAAAGACAGGCTTGCCGAAGGATTGAGGGTATTTGAGATAAAACTTGGATATATGGAAATAGCTGATGTTGAGAAGATCCTGAAGGAATCGGGGATAAGTGAAAAGACGATCTTTTACGGGATCGAGGATATCGTTACTGAAAATATCATATGGAAAGTCTATTCCGTCATGAAAAAACTCACACCGGCGTTCGTTCAATTCTATAAACTTCCTCCCCATAAACTTCATGGGGTCATTACACGTATCGAGATGTGACATTCTTAGAATTTCAATTCGAAACATTTATAATGTATAATAGGGTAGTCCGATGGAAACTAGATTACGATAGTTTTTAATGGTGCTTTCGATTTAATAAAGGAGGAAAAACTATGATATTAGATTTAACCATGAGTATGGCAGTACTGGCACTTATGGGAGCGCTTGCCACAATTGCGGGATGCATCGAAGATCTGGAATCAGATGTCGGATCCCAGAGCAATCCCAACTCCCAGGTACAGTTGGCCCCACAAATGGGTTTCTTACACAGAATATATAATAAAGCGATTTCCGGAGAACCGATCAGCAACGGCCTGTCAGCAGTGACAGGAGGTCTTGTCACCACAGTTCTCCTGGATGCTAAATTCTATGCATTGACCGCAATAGTCCTCGGCGCTTTTGTGGCGGCATTGATATACGGTATATTTGCCACAACAGCATATGCGGGCAGGGTCGCCAGCCAGTCGCGTTTCAAGCAGCCGCTGTATATGGATATTATGAGATATACCACGCCATCGATCATCGGGCATAATTTCATTGTGAATTTTTGTCTTGTGGCGATCGCATATATCCAGTATGCCATTCTTGGATATCCATTTACGATCCCCTTCCTGGCATTGATATGGGGTATTTCAGTGGGCGCAATCGGCTCTTCAGTGGGCGATGTCCATTATGGCGGCGAGAGAGAGTTCCAGAACCGCGAATTCGGATGCGGTCTCAATACAGCGCTTTCAGGCAGAATTGTGCGAAGGGCAGAATCCGGCTTGAGGAACAGCATCGACAATGTCTGGTTCTGTGCAAAGTTCGGAGGACCTGCAACAGGCATCGCTCTTGGCCTCACAGTATTCTTTTCAAGCTGGCCGACCACTATCTGGGGATATACCTGGAAAGCCATGGGTGTTGGTGCTATTATCCTTGCGGTTATGACAATAATGAACCGTCTTTTAGAGATACAGGTAAAGAATGCCTATGGACCATATAAAGAAGACAAGAAGGAAAAGGAGGCTGGAGCTTAATGGCAGTGATTGATCCAACTATGCTGATGAATATATTTTTAATAGGCATCAGCGGCACCCTCATATGCCTGGCAGTTCACTTTATCCCGGTGGGCGGCGCGCCAGCAGCAATGGCCCAGGCGACAGGCATCGGCACAGGTACTGTGGAACTTGCAGCAGGATCAGGTCTTGTGGGCCTGATCACATCAAGCTACATGTATGCCTATGAACCCGCAGCTTCAATGACACTGGTCATGGCCGCAGGAGCGATGGGAGCGGCAATCATGCTTGCCAGCACCATGCTTGCAGGCGGTTATATATATGCATATGGCGTCGCAGTGCCTTTTGCATCCGCGCAGGTCAAAAAAGATCCGATAACACGCGAACGCCAGGATATATATGTATCCAAAGGGACACAGGGGCAGGGCATCCCCACCATCTGCTTTGTGAGCGGTGTGGTGGGTTCCGGACTGGGCGGTGCCGGAGGTGGACTCATTTATTTCGTGCTGATGGGAATATACAGCCCTCTGATCGCAGCAAGCGCTGCGGCAGTAGCAGGAGTTTTTACAATGGGGGTCTTCTATGTGAATTCTGTCATTCCATCATATGGCGTGGGGGGAACAATAGAGGGTGTACATGATCCCAAATTCAGGCGCGTGGTTCCCAAAGACGTATTGACAAGTTTTGTTGTCAGTATTATTTGCGGCGTAATCGCAATAATGATAACCGGAGGCATGTCATGAGCGACATTAAAGAAATCTCTCCGAATACGCTGGCCTTATTTGGCATCATCGGAGGATTGATCGGGATATATCTGTCCCCATATGCTCCGGCCGCCGGATCAATAGGCGCTATCTGCGCAGTAATATGGGGCGCTGAAGCCGTAAGACGCGTTGCAAAATATGGTCTTGGAACAGGCGTTCCTTCTATCGGGCAGATAGCCCTGGGAATGGGCATCATCGCAGCCATGTTCGGCCTTGCTATCGTCAAAGATAAGATCCTTGCAGGCCCGATCGTCTCGTTAATAACAGCATCGGTGATTGGATTAATTATCGGCTGGTTCGCCCAGAACGTGATAAAAATGAAGATCCCTGTAATGATCCGCTGCATGACAGAGATCGCTGCTTCGGGTGCATTGATCATCATAGGTTACAGCGCATCGGTCGCAGGGAATTATGAGTTCAACAATATTGTCAACCTGGTTTTCGATAATGGTGTAATACTTGCTGTATTCTGGGTGGGTGCCGTGGCCATGCTGCATCCGTTCAATGCATGCCTCGGGCCAGATGAGAAGCAGCAGAGACTTTTATACCTTGCAGGCTCAACTGGGGCAATAACTATGGCATTAATGGGAATTGCAGCCCTGATGACGCTTGGATTGGGTGGAGCCATAACACTTGTTCTCGGAATAATCCTGTGGCTTGTCTTCTACAAGAAGTTCTGGGATGAGGTCTATAAGGACGCGGCGTCAGTGGTCGGAACCGGATTGATCCCGAAGACGGAGGCATAAATATGAGTCATATACGAGTAGTACCTGAAATGCATCTCATACTTGATCCCGCAACAGGTGTGATCGCAACTGAAAGAGATGATGTGGTGGAGTATTCACTTGATGGTGTAAGTACACAGATCGATGAGCTTGATAAGATCGTAACTGATATGATGAACCAGCTTTCGCCAACAGCCCCGCTGCTGAACATGTTCCCCGGACGAGAAAAGGCTTCGTATAATGCAGGTATCGTCACCAATGTCTTTTATGGTGCGATATTAGGATTCATTGTATCCTTCCTGCTGCTTATTCTCAGGAAGCTTGGAGGTATCTAAATGGCAAACAAAGTAAAACCAGCTGCAGGTTGGCCGGTTGTAAAAGGTGAATATGAATCGGGAAATCCAGAGAATCCCGTAGCTGTGACAACATGCGGCTCACATCTCAAAGGTGCTGCGCAAATTGCAGCAGGCGCATGTATCACAGGTCCGCATAAGACTGAGAACCTTGGCATAGAGAAGATCGTGGCAAATATAATTTCCAACCCGAACATCCGGTTCCTGCTCGTCACAGGTTCTGAAGTGAAAGGACATATATCCGGAGAAGCTATCGTCAAGATCCATAAGAATGGTATCAAAGATAACAGGATCGTTGGGGCGACAGGAGCCATTCCTTATATTGAGAATCTTCCGGATGATGCGATAAAGAGATTCCAGGCGCAGATCGAAGTGGTAGAAATGATCGGCACCGAAGACGAAAACGCCATTAACACAAAGATAAAGGAACTTGCTGCAAAAGATCCGGGAGCATTTGCAGGGGAACCGATGATAATCAAGGTCGGTGAGAAAGAAGAAGTTGCCGAAGTTGGCGGGCTGAAACCCATGTCTGCAGAAATAGCTACCATCCAGGCGAGGATCAAGGGAATCCAGTTGCAGACCATCCAGATAGGGAACCAGAACAAACTGATGTCGGGTATCTATGCCGGAAAGATCGAAGGCATCATGATCGGTCTTGTCGTCGGATTTACGATCCTTGGATTAGCGATATTAAGCGTAAGCGGAGGTGGATGAAATGGCTGAAAAAGAATATGAATATGGCCTGGGTGTGCCAATGGTCGTATTTCCCTCTATGGCGGTAATTGAAGCCCAGGTAGAAGATATGCGATACAGGGGACAGCTTATTGCCAGGAACCAGAAACTTGAATCCGGTGTAGGTGCCACAGGAGTAATCGGAGTCACTATCGGTTTCATAATTGTCCTGTTAGTAACACTGCTTCCTGTTTTAAAGGTGTGATAAACATGGCAGAACAAGTCCCGACAGTTATCGTAAATCCTGAGGATTACAGGGAAGTATTGCAGAAACTGAACGATATCGAAGAAAAGATCGAGTTCACCAATTCTGAGATATCCCAGAGATACGGAAAAAAAATTGGAAGAGACATTGGAATCCTGTATGGAGTTTGTACTGCATTGATGGTAGTATTGGTATATCTCTTGCTGATACTCTCACCAGTGATGGAAAAATTACAGTCATTCCTCCAGAGCGTATTGTTTAAATGAGGTGCTAAGATGTTCAGATTTGATAAGAAACAAGAAGTATTTGATTTCGGTAAGACTAAAGTTGGCGGACAGCCCGGAGAATATCCCACTGTACTTGTCAGCACTATGTTCTACCTGAAACACAAGATCGTAAGTGATGAAGACAGGGGTGTTTTTGATAAGGCCGCAGCCGAGAAACTGTGGAACACACAGGAAGTAATGGGTGACACTACAGGAAATCCATACTTCAACCAGCTTGTGGGCGAAACCTCGGAAGCTATCAAGAAATATATCGACTGGTTCGTTAATATTTGCGATGACGTGCCATTCCTCGTAGATTCATCAGATGGCCGTACAAGAGCCGCAGCGGTGCGATATGCCAAAGAGATCGGTGTCGAGAAGCGAGCGATCCATAACTCCATCAATGCAAGTATAGGTGCCGATGAAATAAAGGCTCTTAAGGAAAGCAAACTTACATCAGCAATTGTGCTGGCATTCAATGCAACAAACCCGAGCGTGGATGGCAAAATGGAGATACTTGAGAAGGGAGGCACAGGGCAGACAAAAGGCATGCTGGATGTCGCAAAGGAATCAGGAATCACAAGACCGTTAATAGACGTGGCAGCGATGCCTCTTGGAGCAGGTTCAGGAGCTACGATCAGATCAATTCTTGCAGTGAAAGGTAAATTGGGATTGCCCACTGGAGGAGGATTCCACAACATGGCTTCAGCCTGGGACTGGATGAAGAAATTCAAAAAAACCGATCCTGACGCAAAAACAGAGTCCTGGCCGCCTGTCGACATAGGAACAAATCTTGTGGCGCAGATAATGGGCGCCAATTTCGTGTTATACGGCCCTATCGAGAACGTAAAGAAGGTATTCCCGGCAGTCGCAATGGTAGATATCATGCTGGGCGAGACCGCAAAAGACCTTGGACTGAGCGTGCTGGCAGAATCACACCCTATAAAAAAATTGGTGTAGAGATACACCGATTATTTTTTGCTTTTTTACAATTAGAAAAAAATTCCGGCGATTAGTCTGGAATTAAATAATGTAATAGGAGGAAAGATATAATGGCACTTGATGTGGGTATTGCAATAGGACTTTTTATTATTTTCCTGATTGTACTGATCGGGCCGTTCAAGATCAAGATCATTGAGCAAAATCTCGAAGTATTCCTGTTTATATGCGGTGTATTGGCACTGACGATATCGGGTTTTGTTACTCTCGTGGATCCAACCGGCAAGATCATAGAAACCGGCTGGAGAATGGATATCATAAAAGAGGCATTGACCGCTCCGCTTAAGATCGCAGACTTCTACGGGATCCCTATCGGTATCGTCCAGATTGTCCTGGTGGTGGGATTGATCATCTATAAGTGGCATGAACCGATCCACAGCTCAATAAGAAGGATGACAGAGATGCTTTCGTTGAAGATCATGGCATTCATCCTTATCGCAATCCTTGGTTTATTTTCTAGTGTGATCTCTGCCATTCTTGCGGCCATCATACTGGTGGAAATGGTGAATGCATTGCCCCTCACCAGAAAATCAAAGATTGATCTTACTGTTATCTCATGCTTCTCAATCGGTCTTGGAGCAGTGCTTACTCCTCTCGGAGAACCCCTATCCACTATCGCAATTTCCAAGCTGTCTGGTCCGCCTTACTACGCCACATTCACCTATTTGATAAAAGAGCTGGGTATCTATGTTATCCCGGGCGTAATCGCTTATGGCATTGTAGGTATGTTCTTCCTTGGAAAAGTCAGTGCAAATGACCCGGGGATGAAGGCTGAAGATTATAAAGAGACGTTGAAGGACGTATTAATGAGAGCTGTCAAAGTCTATGTGTTCATAATGGCACTTGTGTTCCTTGGCGATGGTTTCAAGCCCATAATCTTCGAATATATTGCTAAAATGCCAGCAGAGGCGCTCTTCTGGGTTAATATGGTCTCTGCTATACTCGATAACGCCACACTGACCGCGGCTGAGATAGGTCCAACATTTACACAATTACAGATCAACGCCGCACTTTTGGGGCTCTTAATAGCAGGCGGCATGCTGATACCAGGAAATATACCAAACATCATATCAGCAGGAAAACTTGGAATCACAAGTAAGGAATGGGCAAGACTTGGAGTGCCGCTTGGATTGGTAACGATGGTTATATATTTCATTATCCTTTTCGTGCCAAGTTACATAACCAAAACTTAATGGCCAAAGCTTTGAAAGAATCAAGATAGGAGCGAATTACTGGTCTCCTTTCTTTTTTTATCACAATGTTGGCACTCACGGGAGGGCTTGTTACTATCGCCGAATACATTGAAGATGTAGATTTTTTCGGTAGTGTCCTGCAAAGTCTTTCGAGTTTTTTGTTTATATGATATCCATAAGCAAATTAATTTTGATACCCTCTAACAAAAAACCTATATATTTGGATATCATAATATCAAAAATATGATAAATATAAATCTGCTATCTAATCTTAATCCATGGTGGCGGGATGGAGGGGAGATCGAGAAAGATGAAAATGTTAAAGAATATCTGAGAAAAAAGCACTTGCTCAAGATAGAACTTGAGCCCAGGAACATGCTGATGGTCGGACCAAGACAGGTTGGGAAAACAACCTCTTTGAAGCTCAAGATCCATGACCTCATAAAAAATGGCACAAACCCGAAAAACATTTTCTTTTTTTCATGCGAATTATTATCAAAAAAGGAAGATATAATTGAAGCTTTACAGGAATTTGACCGATTGGCCGATGGAAAAAAATATATTTTTCTTGATGAGATCACATTTGTAAAAGACTGGCAAAACGCAGTGAAATTCCTGCTTGATTCACCCATAAGCAGGGAAAAGGTCATTTATATTACCGGATCATCCATTGCAGGACTTAAAAAAGAAATGTTCCCTGGAAGGGACATTGAGATCAGGAAATTCCTTCCACTTTCATTCCGGGAATTTTGCTGTCTTTTTGGACGTGATGATCTCAAGGGACATATTGGAAAACAAAACACAATTTTCCTGCCAGATGTGTATTATTCCCTGATTCCTTTTGCCGATGAACTTGCAACCCTTTTTGAGAAATATCTTCTTTCCGGCGGTTTTCCACCAAGTATGTATGGCTTAATGGAAAATGGCGAAATAGCAGAAAGGATCTTTGATACATATTTCAATTGGGTCGTTAGCGACATGGCAAAGCTTGACAGAAGCGAGAGGATTTTCACTTCAATTATTCACGGGATCATAAAAAATTACGGATCGAAGTTCTCGCTCAATTCGATCGCTAAAGAAATGGAAATCGGCTCTCATGTTACAGTAAGGGATTACCTTGAATTGCTGGATGAGCTTTATGTTGCAAGGAGCTTTTTCCAGCGAAAAAGAGAACGTCCTGCATTCAGGAGTGACAGGAAAGCATATTTTATCGATCCATTCCTTTTCAGGGTATTTTATAAAAAATATTCGGGTACTCATGAAGTGCCATACGAAATAATATCTCACGTCGTGGAAGGCATAGTAGGTGAGCATTTAAAGAGAAAATTTGAGGATGTTTTTTTCTTTTCAGGGAAGAAAGAAATTGATTTCATTCTGCAGGATGCAGGAATTGAGGTAAAGTATGGTCATGCGACCGAAATGGATTTTCCCAGATATGAAGTAAGAACAAAGATGGTTCTATCAAAGACCGATTTCAAGACAACAGGCGAAGTTATGATCATTCCGGTTTGCATATTTCTTGCAGCCCTATAACTATAGAAAAAAAAGATGTCACCAAAATGAGGACCCTTCCATGACCACGTGCTGACATAGGAATTCCATACATCCATATACCTATTAATCCGAACATCAGCATCAACACGATATACGGCAAAACCGATCCTTCAACGGCGCAGAATTATATGTATGAAAGCTCATCTAAAAACAATGAAGTAACTTTTTCATAGATATCATCATTAGAATACTATTTTATAATATTCTGTACTCCCAAAATGTCCACCGAACTCCTCTCTCTCGCAAAATACCTCGCTGCCTCCCGCTCTGAGTTCGAACTATCTGAACTGAACCAGTACCTCAGCAAGAAATATTCTGAAAAAGAACTTTACGAGCTTTTAAAACCTCACTTCTATGACCTTGACCTCTTCTGCGAGAGCAATAAATGCACAAAGCTTGTGAAACATGCGCTTCAGGTTGATGAGGCGGTTATAGGACAACTTGAGGCGCAGTTGAAAAATCCTGCGCTCACTCCACGCATTGAGAAACTGATCGGATCATACATCGAGCGAAAGTGCGGGAGGAACTGGTACACAGGAGGGACAGGACAGCTGATCCGGGAAAACATCGTGAAACAGAAAGAGGAATACTGGAAAGGAAAAGCGCAATATCCCCGGATCAGGATGATCTCTTACCTTCTGTACCATTTCCCGGTCTATTTCTGCCAGTTCCAGTATTTATTGCTTGATCTGTTAAAAGTTGGACTTCTCACGAACAAGATGAGCATCCT
Source organism: Candidatus Methanoperedens sp. (assembly GCA_021409285.1). Taxonomy (GTDB): domain Archaea; phylum Halobacteriota; class Methanosarcinia; order Methanosarcinales; family Methanoperedenaceae; genus Methanoperedens. The sequence goes on from JAGFND010000037.1 coordinate 15,900, forward strand.
TGATGTGGGTTCAGGACCAGGAACCATCACACTCAGCACACTTGATTTCCTGAAAAAATTACAGGATGTTTATTCATCAAGAAAGATCGACGAGAAATTGAACATAATAATAGATTCGATCGAGCCCGTGAAGGAAAACATCGACTGCTATATTGAACTTACATCGGATTATCTCGGTGGTGTTCTCCCTGGCAATACCATGATAAACCTGAATAAACCTGTTCATATGTCAGTTGAAAAAGCAAAATTATCAAAGGGGTTTGACCTCCTGGTCTTCTCAAACATCCTTGCTGAGATGAAAGCACCTCCGCAGCATCGCGCTGATGCCATAGAGAAACTTGCAGCGGGCAAAAATCCAGCGGTCATCATTATTGAGCCCGCCGATCTTGTCAATTCAAAAGCACTTCGCATCAGCCAGAGCGCCCTTATCAGAAAAGGATTTACCGTTTACAGTCCCTGCACTTCCATCTGGGGGATCATGTGCGATTGCCGTGATTGCTGGAGCTTCCGTGAAGCAGGCCACATCCGGGTGCCGGGTTTCATGAGAACGATCGCAGGAACTGATGTACCTTACAGGTACATAAACACGGATATGAAATTTTCATATGTCGTCCTCAGAAAAGACGGATTGACAGAACAAAAATACCAGGCAAAAGGAAAATTCATTCGCCTGTCCAATCTAAAAAAGCATATCAAAAAACGGATCAATGTCGTAGCATCTGTAATGTCAGGAAATCTTGGGGATGAGAAGAACTTTGTTTTTAAGCTCTGCGACAGTACCTCATCGATCCCTGTTTATGCCGTACTGCCATATTACCATATGACTGAAAAAAACAGGCAATTATTCGATGCAGCCTACGGCAACATTATTGAGATATTCGGGAGCCTGGTAAGAGAGAACGCTGAACTTTCATCGTTCAATCTTCTTATCACGAGAAATACTTCGATCAATCTCGTACATATTTAGACTAATAAATGAATTCACGACTGAGTGATTGAATTTGTGGCAAAAAAAATGGGTAGGCTAATATTGCCTACACTTTCTTTGCTATTTTGAGGATATCTGCCTTTGATATATCTTTCTTATGCGTCTTCTTGGCATGCTGTTGGGTGAATGAGACAAGCTCATCATCACTTTCGGTGCGAAGCATGAAAGGACAATCTATCCCTGCTTCCTTACATTCAACTTGTTTAGCCATTTTGTGTCACCCCCTTTGACATTATATATTTTAACATTATGAATGAGAATAGACTTAAAGTTTCCCCACGTTTTTTGCATTTGGTAAAAAACTATCGGATATTTTAAATATGATGAATTGAAGAATGAAAAATAATGGGCAGGAAATCTCTTTTTTAATACCACCACCCAACCAAACCTGCCCATTTATTCTTCTTTTTTCCTATTTTTCAAGTCAATTACTATTACAATTATTACAGTCAATAATATTGCCATAACGATCATTATATATGCAGTTGCAGAAACAGCTGGTTGTTTTACTTCCGCTGGCACTGTATTTGATATTGCTGGAGTCAATATGGGCTGCGTTATCTCAGGGATTACAACCGAGGTTATGTCAGATATTTTTGCTACAATTGCAAATGGAGAGAAACTATTGGTTTTTGCTTCAAAATATGTATATGAATCAAGCTTCTCCTTATTTGTAGTCTCAAGTTGTACCCAATGGATGCCGTCCCATTTGACCAGTTTTACATCGCTACTTGATAGACCATTGGCTTCGATCCATGAGTTGTCAACCTTGAATCTGATCACAGCCATTTTGATATTCATGGGGACAGCGAAACCTGTCGTTCCGACCCAGATGTTTGCATTCATATAAACAAATCCAGGAGCCGGAGTCTTTACAAGCGAAGAAGTATTTTTTAAGACTTCTACCGTTGTGGTTATCGCACCAGCGCTTGTATTGCCGGTTAGATTTACATAACTTACTGGATTGCTTCCATTTATGAACCTGTAAGTTGTGGTTTTATCCTTGAAGATGTGCAGTTCATATTTTTCTTTAACTGCGATATTAGAATAATCTTCAGCTGATCCTCCGCCACCTCCACCACCACCTCCTCCGCCACCTCCGCCGCTACCCCCTCCACCGGAAGATGATATCGTTCCTGCTAAAGCATAGGTTGAGTAGTGAGTGACATTTGCCCAGACGTAATTGCCCGATGTATCAACACCACTGGCTTTCAGGATGACGCTGCGGTCTTGATTATCCGGGTCTGTGACAATTTCCAATGTTCTCGGGCATGTTCCACAATCCAGTTTAACCCATCCTGTTCCGGATGTTTCATTTGTGAGATATCTTGCTGGTATCAATGTACTTTCAGCTACATTCGAAGGAAGGTTTGAATCGTTATAATACATCCTCATGTGAATATATGAAATATTGTCATACCATGTGGGGTCATCTATTGAATAATTGAAGTAAAGACCGGGTATGGCTGCAGCGCCAAGGCCGCCTGTTGCTGTTGAGTCGACCTGTGTTGATACATCCGAAGGTGGGCCAACCTGTACCGTGACATTCATGGTACCAGCACTCGCACCATTAGGACCAGCTACGATCGCATATGAGAAATTGCCTGCTGGTGTATTTATGATTTCTGAACTGACTAAACCGTTTGCACCTATTTGTGGTATTGTTATTGTGAATATTCTTGGTAAGATTTCAAACGCAACTGACGATGGTGAAGCAAATCCCTGTGATGCGCTGCTCCCGGTTGCATAAACATTGGTCATGGCGATATAATTCCCATCATACATATTTGTCGTATTAAGGGTTATTGTGTACGAAACATTCAACGGTGAAATTCCTGCACCCCCTGTCGAACCATAACCAGATCCATAACCGAAATCATAATGACTGCCTGTATTGTGATCATATGCATTTCCTGACCCGGAACCATAATTACTTGAGTTAAAACCACCTGATGTGGAAACGGATAATTCCCCATTAAATCTTGTTCCCAGGATGTTTTCTCCCCTCGTATCAAACGAAAATGACCTTGGTAAAGGACCAGATAAATTCAGATATATCCTCTGTATCGGGACATAAGCATCAGGGTTGGATAAATTCACCCATGTTGTGAAGGTGATGTCACCTGCACCCCCTGTGGCTCCTGCCGTCACGTTATTCTTATCTTTAGATAATGTCACCATCAGGGCATTTGCCAGAGGTCCTGAAGTGATTAACAACGCAACTATGAAAAGCGTTATCAAAGCGCCAGTTATGAACCTCCCGCTATTATCTTTTTTATTAATCATTCTATTTTTCCATACCACATCGTTTTATAATTATTATAATAGTTGCCATAAACTATTTATATCTTAGGGTAAAGGGTGTCAAATGCAAGACATTCTATTTAAATATGTCAGATTGTAATATAATGCTTTGTAAAGGCGTTGTTGAATTTTCAACCCGTTCGGAGAACTGAGATCATGAGCCAGAGAATTTTGCACATGGAAGTATTGAATGAAAAGGAGAAGATGAGATGGTGCAGGTATCAGTTATTATTCCAACTTACAATGAACGGGAAAATATTATAAAATTAATTCCTTCAATCGATAAAAATCTCAGTGATTATGAATACGAAATAGTCGTTGTGGATGATTCTTCACCTGATGGCACAGCAGAAGCAGTAAGAGAGCTGGCAAATAACTATCCTGTTAAAGCAATAGTGAGACCTGAAAAGTCAGGTCTGTCATCAGCAGTTGTTGAAGGATTCAAAGCATCATGCGGAAAATATATTGGCGTGATAGATGCCGATCTGCAGCATCCGCCGAATTATTTAAAAAATTTTGTACTTGCAGTTTCGAACGGACAGGATATTGCGATCGGAAGCAGATATGTCAAAGGAGGGATTATCGAAGAGTGGAGCAATTATAGATCAATGGTCTCAAAAGGAGCCATAATGCTCTCATCACCGCTGACAGATGTCAAAGACCCCATGAGCGGATACTTCTTTTTTAAAAGAAAGGTTATAGAGAATATTTCTTTCGACCCCAGGGGATTTAAAATATTGCTTGAAATACTGGTGAAAGGTTCTTATAAAGAAATTAAAGAGTTCCCAATTACTCTTAAGAACAGAGAAAAAGGGAAAAGCAAACTTGATATCAAGGAATATATGAATTATCTCTGGTTGCTGTGTTGTCTCTACGGATTCAAGCTAAAAAAGATAAAGAATGAAAGATAAGCAGCCAAGACACGATAGCATAATATTCTGCGCCTCTTTTTCAAGGTATCTGCAACTTTAAAAATTTTAATACATGCTTACAATGTGAATAATTATAATTATTTTTTTGTATCGATATATTTATTAATTAGAATGATACTTGTATATAAAAAAGTTATTTAAAAAATAATAGATAAAATTGTTTTTATCTTAGGATATAAAAATATGAAAATTGTCCATGTTCAATCGGTACTTCCCCTGGAAGATGTGATCGCTTTGAAAAATAAGTCCGAAGAGTCCTCAATCAAAGAGGCAATTTCTAAGGCAGTTTACCATTATTTAAAGTGTGATTTAGCTAAAAGAAAAGATTAGTGAAAAAAGGTTTTTTTTTTTGATTTTTCATTAAGTATTCTAAATTATGACATTGCCGGGAAATATACTTTCTAACCCGGATAAACGACAGAATTCCTGTTATTTTTCAATTAAGATTTTAATATTGTTTTAATTTAATTTTAAACTATTTTTAAATTATAAAAAACAATAATAATACATAATAGAGATTTAAAACGAAAAATAACCATTAAAACGTTATAAATCTTTATGTATTTCGCAGTATTACGAACATTCAGGATGTTCAGCAATTCTTCCAAATCTAGCGAGAATTAGCAGAATATCATAAAAAGGAGAGAAACAAATGAAACATAAAATGAAAATCGGGCTATTGCTGTTAACGGTAATGGCCATGGTATTGGTACCTGGAGCATCAGCATATAGAACATATGTGCCTTCTGTAGCTTCAAGTTGCTCTGTATGTCATGTCAATCCCGAAGGCGGATTACCATTAAATGCTGTCGGTGAAATATATAGAGATACAGGAAGTCTCCCACCAACAACATCAAATAAAGCCCCGGTGGCTGATGACCAGGCAGTTACAACACCCGAAGGAACACCCGGAGCAGTAACTCTTACTGCCAGTGATCCTGACGGAAACTCCTTGACATTTGCTATAGTCAGCAATCCCACCAATGGAAAACTCTCAGGAACAGCACCGTCGCTGACATACACTCCAAATACCGGTTACAGCGGAGCGGATTCATTCACTTATAAAGCGAATGATGGAAAGCTTGACAGCAATGTGGCAAAAGTGTCAATAACCGTAACGTCAGAGTCAACAAATCTTCCCCCTGTGCCCACAGAAAAGGCAACGGTCAAATTTGTTGTAACTGATGACAAAAAAGGTAATCCAATCAAGAATGCAAAAGTATCCCTTGGCAAAATTACCATAAAGAC
>JAGFND010000038.1 GCA_021409285.1 Candidatus Methanoperedens sp.
AAGAAATTTGCAGTACTCTTGAGATGAGTGAATTTCTGGTAAAGGAATATATCGCAATAATTGAGGAACATAATAAAAAGGAGGAAAAAGTTAATGCTAATGGAAATGTGTAAAAAGTGGGACGTCAAATGTCGTCATTTATAATTATTGTCTTCTTACCATTTGATATAAAATGGTATATAATGATCTCCCACCTCTGGTGACAGCTTTCGTAGCTCTATCCACATAGCGTCAGGATAGTCTTGGACTGCTTTTGCGATTTCACAATCTGTAGCCCCGTTACTTCTATTTGGTCAGTAGTGTATATACACTACAAATAAACCGAGTGCTCGCCTTCCATAACATACATAGTTTAAGAGGCGTATGCATGCGTTTTTGAGTATTGAACTTATCCAAATTAATAATATCTTTCCAAGGTTATCTTGACGCTATGGCTCTATCCCTATAGAACTTTTAAAGCAGGTGAGAGGTGGGGGTGCGGGGGAAGGGGAGAGACCATACAAATCGTTGTTAATGTTAATATCCACTGACATCTTGGGGTAAATTCATAACACGAATAATGATACTTGGATTAAATTCACAATTGTTTGACTATGAAAACATTGATAAAGTAAATATGGTTTTTACCCAAAGGGTCTTCCAGACATTAGACAAGCAACTAATTTGATATATTCGTATCGATATCTCTGGAATATATGCAGGCAATTGAGGTATCTCATCTCCTAAAAAAATTCGGCCCTCTCACCGCGCTTAATGATATAACCTTCTCCGTTTACGAGTGAGAGACCTTTGGGTTTTTAGGTCCCAATGGTGCCGGAAAAACCACTACCATCCGTATTTTGACCTAGATATCTAACCCAACCTCCGGAACGGCAATCATCTTTGGCCATGATATTGAGCATGACACCATTGCTGCACGACAATCCATGAGCATCGAATCCGAGAATTCCAACGTGTACGATGTACGATGACCTGACTGCATGACAGATCATGATATTTTCCGCTGAACTCTACCATGTGGCACGGAAGGAGCGGGAAAAAAAGACAAATGAGTTGCTCACGATATTCGGGTTACATGAACGGCGCAATGACAAAGTGCATGGATTTTCCAAGGGGATGAAGAGACGGCTGACACTCGCGATGGGGCTGGTCAACAGCCCGTGCCTGCTGTTCCTGGATGAACCTACTTCAGGGCTCGATGTACAGAGCAACCTCATTATCCGGGACGTGGTCACGGATCTCGTCCGCGAGGGTGTCACGGTTTTTTTAACGACGCACAATATTGAGGAGGCAAATGTCATGTGTGACCGGGTGGCGATCATCAATAAAGGAAAAATCGCAGCGATCGATGCACCGGAACGCCTGAAAAAGACGATCCAAAGTGTGCAGTCGATCGAGTTATCGTTTAACCACAGTTCTACAGATCAGCTGGATGATCTCCGTCACTTCCCTATGGTAAATGACGTAAAAAAGGTAGGTGACAAGTTTAAGCTCTATACTCAAGATCCATCTGAGGTTATCGATGCCGTTATGGTTTATGCCCACATGCATAACCTCAAAGTGATCAGTATCACGACGCTTGGCCCGAGCCTCGAGGATGTGTTCATCCGGTTGACCGGCCTGCAGCGGGCAGGAGGTGCAGTCCGTGCCATCGATTGATCATGAAGGCTGGGCAAAACGTCTTTCCCGCGAGCTGTCCGCCGCATGGGCGATCGCCAGAAAGGACATGCGAATCTACTACCTCAAGCCCAACATTATCGTCTCCGGCATCCTCTTCCCTCTCTTCATGTTCCTGGCCTTTGCCACCGGGAAGAACGCCCCGGCCGGTACCCTGATACCGGGGCTTATCTCGATCACCCTCCTGTTCTCAGCCTCATCAATAGAGCCGGTCTCGATACCCATTGAACGGCGGGTAAAAACCTTTGATCGCCTGCTATCGGCACCGATCTCGCTGCATTCGCTGGTGTTCGGTGAGAGCCTGAGCGGATTTCTCTATAGTCTTGGCATTGCGTGCCTCCCGCTTGCCGTAGGGGTCACCATGTTCAGTACAGCTATTGTAAATGCACCGGTCCTTGTTATTGCGATGATACTCACTTCGTTCTGTTTTGCGACGCTTGGAACGCTGTTTGCCGCGTACCCCACCGAGAACGTGGGAGAGGTTATGTCGATGCTCAATACAGTCAGGCTACCGCTTATCTTTATCTCCGGCGTTTTTATCCCGATATCAGCTATGCCGCAAATCGGTCAAAAGATCGCACTTGTATCCCCCCTCACCTATGGAAATGACATGATCGAATTTGCGTATACCGGTAAGTCACTTTTTTCACCGCTGCTGGATATCGTGGTGCTGCTAATCTTCATCCTCATCTTCCAGATCGCGGCAAATCGCTTTTACAAGAAGTTTAACGAGTGAACGAGTCCTGCTGATTGCTTCCATGTATTTTTGCATGGTGCTCCCATAAGATCTTTAAGCAGACATATACGAGATAAATTTAAATCGAAGGAGAAACCTTCTTAATATAGGCAGGTAAAAAATTTGGAGGTTAGTATGAAAACAAAAGCGATTCCGGAAGGTTTTCATTCGCTCACACCTGATCTGGTTGTGAGCGATGCGGCGGAGGCAATTGAATTTTACAAGCGGGTATTTGGTGCAAAGAAACGGCGGGTTTTTCACGGGCCTGATGGAGGCATCGTACATGCGGAGATTCAGATCGGTGACTCGATATTACTTCTGTCTCCTGAATTCCTGGAACACAAAGTCTTCTCACCCCAATCACCAGGAGGAGGCACAAGTATCAGCATGTTCTTGTATGTTGAGGATGTCGATGCTGTCTTTGCAAAGGCTGTTTCCGCAGGCGCCACTGTAACCATGCCCCTTGCAGATGCGTTCTGGGGCGACCGCGCCGCCGGTATTGTTGACCCATTCGGTCACCGCTGGATGCTGGCTATGCATATAAAGGATCTTTCTGATGAGGAGCTAGAAAAGGCTGCGAAGGCTATGTTTACCAAGAAGCCTTAGTTTTTCTTTCAAGGAGATTCATCAAAGCAGTTTCCTATGCGTAAATTAAAAGGAGATAAAACCATGCGATTCATGATGTTCATGATTCCGAAAACCTACCAACCCGATACTCCGCCCGGAGAGAGAGCCGGGGAAGGATTCGCCCCGCCCGCTGAGTCCGTCGCCAGGATGATGAAGTTCAACGAAGAACTGGCAAAAGGGGGCGCGCTGATCTCACTCGATGGACTGCACCCAATCTCGAAGGGCGCACGTGTCGCTTTTTCAAGCGGGAAGCAAAAAGTTACCGAAGGGCCACTCGTCGAAGCAAAGGAAGTAATCGGAGGCTACTGGATGATTGACGTGAAGTTGAAGGAAGAAGCGGTCGAATGGGCGAAGCAAGTCCCTGCACAAGATGGCGACGTGATCGAGATTCGCCAGGTGTTCGAAGAGTCGGACTTCCCACCTGATGTCCAGAAAGCTGCTGATAGTCTGAGGGTGAAAGCTCAGTTGGAGAAAAAGAGACACAAGTAAATCCGAACCATAGTTGTATTTAATGAAAAGATGATAGAATCTTTTTCGTTTTACTCCGTCCCTGAAAGCACGATGTCAGCAGCATACCTGCCGCTATATAGCGATGTCCCCATCCCGCCATAAAAAAGACGGGTAAAGGACTGCAACCCCACCATGAGCAATCCGGGAACTGGAGTGAATGTAAGGCTATGCGTCTGTCCCGGAAAGTCATCAAATCGCCATGACCAGCCAGCCACCGACCCGGCACTTCTGTGTCCCCTTTCCTTATATGTAAGTGGAGTTGCCACCTCCCGGACAACCACGGCATCAGGAAGACCAGGGACCAGTCCAGAAGCCGCTGATACAAGGGCGCCCGCCATCTCCTCTTTCATTGAATAGTAATATTCGCAGTGCTGCCCATTGCCGCCTCCTGAAAAGGGAGCAAAGTGATCGAATGGTGCTGTCACCTTAATTATAAGTGCTTCACATCCTGGAGGAGCAAGCTTATGGTCGTGCCTTGACCACCAGGAAAGCCATATCTCATCCTGCAGGAAATCCTCAGGAATCGGTCTCTTTAACTCCCAGGGGATGGGTTTCCCCTCTTTGAGTTTCACGAGCAAATGATGTCCCCGGAAAGCACAGATGTCCACAAGTTCTCTCTTCACGCCCAGGAAAATGGTATAGGCAGAGGATGTGAGCGGCATGCGTGTTATTTCCTCATGCTTATCAGCCGTTATCACATCATGCGGGAGGAGACCGAGAATGGTTTCTTTATAGTCAGCATCAGAAATAACAAGATGGGATCTTATCCTGGCGCCCCCACTAAGTTCTACTCCGACGGCTGTGCCCGCATGAATCAGGATGCGTTCTACCCGCTCTCCCAACCTGATCTCTCCCCCGAAGGCTCGCACTCGCATTGCGAGGAGTTCCGGGACTTCACATATCCCGCCTCTGGTATACCAGATCCCTTCTTTTGACATAAAACGCCACATCTGAGCCAGAAGCACCACTGACATTTCTGTTTCGTCCGTTCCCTGGCTGCCCAGGAGATCCTTGAGGCGCTCATCGTGCAGGTGACTGTTAACAAGTTCCCGGGCCGGGATACTGCCCCAGTGCAGGATCACACGTGCTGCGCTGTTCGTGGTTCCCGCCTGTTCAATGAGATCCTCCGGCTTTAAAACATCAAGGGCAGTCATCACTTCTTCCAGAACGTTAATTACCGCCATGATTCCCTTTTGTTCTTCGGGAAATATTTTCGATAATTGCTCAGAAATTTCACGCAGAGGTACAGAGATCATCACGTCCATACTACCACGTCGAACCTGAAAGCAGTCTCTGATAAAACATGGCGGTCCCACTCCCAGTTCACAAAGAGAGTCGGATATATACCCGGGCATTGTCACTGACTGAGGGCCGGTCGGGAAGATGAACCCGCTGCGTCTGAAGACATGAGCCGTGCCGCCAATGTGACGGTCTTGCTCCAGCACTATCACTCCACGTCCAGCCTGTGCAAGATACGCAGCGGCTGATAAACCCCCCACTCCTGCTCCTATGATGATTGCGTCCGTGCTCTTCATGATATAAATTTATTTTGGCACTCGATTAATATTCGAAACCTCAACCAGAGAATAATGTACAAAATAAATTGATAGCTACATGTTCGCCAGGACTTTAACAAGAGGATGTATATTCTCCTGCTTCCTGAAACTGGCATCCATTCTATTCTTAATGGTTATTCTTGTTCCCATTCTAACCTTTCTTGTTTCCTCTACTCCTGCAAGGATATTTCTTGCAGTTGTAGAATAATATTCCTCTTCGCATTCACAACATTTTACATATGGCTGGGAGCCCTTATCCACCAGAACATGGAAATAGAAATTTTTCATATCATTATTCCCGCATATTTCACAAGGAACGAATTCCTTTATTACTTCACGAATTTTCATGATAATCCTCAATGTTTGAAGTGTTTGCCTACTATATATAATTATTCATGTGTTATTATAAATAATAATCATAATTATAATTGAGATGAGTTTGGTATATTCCATGATCCGGAACATGCTAAAGCTTATTACCTGAGATATGTCCATCCGGAGCTTTTGTATTTTTCTTCAGCAAGCTCTTTAGCTCTTATAAGCTCGTCCCTGCTCCATATGCCAGCCCCGCAATCCTTACCATCGGTAAAAGCGTTAACGAGAGCTTCATAAACCTCTTTCTTCCCTGCACCACAATGCATTTGAATGCAGGTAACCCTCTCATGGGCACTCTTGATCATCTTGTCGGTAATTTTCTGCCTGCTCACATTCAACACATTGAACATTGTTTTCAGGTCAAGCCCGTAGAGCAGTGTGCCGTGCTGCAGCAATATCCCCCTCCTCCTTGTCTGGGCGCTTCCTGAGATTTTTTTCCCTTTTACAAGAATATCGTTGACCGGCCGGAACTCTGCTTCGATTCCAAGGCTTACAAGCCCTCTTACAAGCCAGCCGCATATTAATCCATACGACTCTATTATATTCTTCGGGAATATGTTTGCAGGCGCTATCACGCTATACGTTATTTCTCCATCAAAGTCATGATAAACCGCCCCTCCGCCTGTCCAGCGCCTTATGCAGTCCACACCCAGTTCCCTGCAGACCTCTAGGTTGACCTCATCTCTTATGCCCTGAAAATAGCCTATGGAAACGGCGCTCGGTTCCCAGTTGTAAAATCGTATGGTGGGCAGCGACGCCCCTTCTCTTAAGCTTTCGCTGATTGCCTCATCAAAGGCCATGTTGAGATAAGCGTCATGCGTTTCAAGCCCTATCACTCTCCATTTCATTTCAGTGCCTCTTTGATAACTAAAGCCATCGATTCCGGGCTTATGCCGATCATCTGGGCATCATGACTCTCAACTATATTATGTATTTTGATGACCAGTGTATCAAAACTTACATCCTTTTTCAAGCCAACAAAGCTTTTTTCCATATCATTAAGAACCTCTTCTGGATGAAGGAAAAAATCTCCTGATATCTTGACATTTTTGATGAAGTCGTCGAAGTCAACCTCTACTGTCATAATTTTTCCTTCTTTTACCTTCTTGCTGGAATGGGCAATCAAAATTAACCTCGATAGCTATCTCCCATCGAATAATCTCAGGCGCTTTACTTCTTCACATTCCCTGCATGCAGCCCGCATTCCTTCTTTGTAGCATCTTCCCACCACCAGCGCCCTTCGCGTTCATGCTGTCCTGGAAGTACAGGTTTCGAGCACGGTTCGCACCCAATGCTTACAAATCCTTTCTCATGAAGCTTATTGTAAGGAACATTGTTCTCCCGGATATAATCCCATACCTGATTTGATGACCAGTTCGCGATCGGATTGAACTTTATCAGATTTCCAGTCCCGAACGTGGGATCTTTCTGTATTACCGGTATATTAGCCCTTGTACCCGGGCTCTGGTCTTTGCGCTGACCGGTAATCCATGTATCAACAGTATTCAGCGCGCGTTTTAGCGGATCGACTTTTCGTACATCGCAGCATTCCTTGTGGCCGTCGCTGTAAAATGAGAACAACCCCTTCTCCTTTACCAGTTTCTCGGTGGCGTCGCGGTTAGCGAAGAACACTTCGACATCGATATTGTAGTTTTTCCTTACCTCCTCAATGAACTGGTATGTTTCAGGATGAAGCCGTCCGGTGTCAAGAGAAAATACCCTGAAATTTTTTCCCGTCTTTTTTGCCATATCTATCAAAATCACATCTTCTGCGCCGCTAAATGATATGGCCACGTTTCTAAATTTTGAGAGAGCAAGTTCGATGATATCCTGTGGCGTGCTATTTTCATTTTCTTTCGCTAATTGTTCGATATTTAGATGTACTGTCATTTTATCCCTGTTTGAGTATTTCTTTTTTAAATTTTTCAAATCCCACGCGATCGAGACAATCACCAAATCTTTCACCTGTTTTAGTATTTTTCTTTGACCAGTTGATGATCTTCCTGAATATGGCAAAAGCTTCCTTTTCTGATTTTGCATCTGTTAATTCTTTTCCGAGTTTCGGATGCTTCCCGATCTTTCCACCTGCAAATATCTTATAACCTTTCCATTCCTCCCCAATAAGATCTGAAGGACATGTTCCAACACAGGCGCCGCATAGGTTGCATTTATCCCATAGTATCGTTGCTCTGTCATCCTCAATAACAATTGCTTTCTCCGGACACATGAATGTGCATGTCCCACAGCCTGTGCATTCATCGGTGTTGATGAGTGGCTTAAGTATCCCCATTAAACCAAGGTCATTTTCCTGTGGTTTTGCACATGCATTGGGACATCCAGTCACTGCGAATTTTATTTTCACGGGCATGTCCTCTCCAAAGAATTCTTTATCAAGCGAGCCCCCCATTTCATATGTATCTATGATGCCATAATTACATTCAGAGTTCCCAGGGCATGCAATGATGTTACGCACACGCGGTCCGCATGATCCCGGAGGAGTACCATTATCCTCAAGTTCTTTTGTGATAGCATCGAGGTCATGTATATTAATGTTCGGGATCTGAATTCCCTGGCGTGTGGTTATATGGACATTACCAGTACCGTATTTCTTAGCAAGCTCACTTATCCCTGAAAGCTGCTCCGAAGTCAGATTGCCGCAGGGCATGCGAAGCCGCACTACGAAAAGGTCTATTTGTTTCTGCTTCATGTAACCGGATTTCTTAAGGGATGCTACGTCAAGTTTTTCAAGGCTCATGGTCTTCCTCGTTATTCGGGATTCTATTCATAAAATTGTTTTGCATAAATAACTGAAGTTCAGATATAGTTGATGAATGAGGCAATTTTCGGTAACTATTTATTACGAGTTGTAATTATTATAATTTATATATGACAGATATCATGTTCATTATCTCAAGGATCGAAAATCTAATGTATCAGGTCACTTTTGACCCGCTTCAACGAAAAGGAAAGATAATAGCCAACATCTCGATCATAGATGAAAATGATTTCACGAAAGTTATTTCCCTTTTGAGACAGGCTTTTCATAGCGGATTATCTGTGGGTCCTATCATCAAGATCATCAAGTCAGGTGAAAAAGTAGGAAATATCAAAATAGAAAAAGGAAAAATCGGATTGGCGACACCCTGCAGTATTACCATAGATGGTGTTTTGCTAAAGGCTGGAGTATCGGTAAAGCCAAAATTTGGCGGAGTGGTCGAGATACATGAAGGCTCTCCTCTTAGATTCACGGATATACTAAGTTATGACAGCACCACCATAGATCCGCTTGATATCTTGATGTCCCAGGAACTTACATCAGTAACCGAAATGATAAATACAGGCTCCGGAAAAATACTTGCTAACCTCCGTGAGGCTCCGATGGCAGCACGCAACCGGATCGAACAGGTGCTGGATTCACTTATGGAGGTGGGATTTTCATGCATCCTGGAAGTTGGGGAACCCAACAGTGATATCCTGGGTTTCCAGGTTGGAAGGGACAAGATCGGGATAGCAGTAATAGGCGGAACGAATCCCATGGCTCTTGTTCAGGAGCACGGGATCTATATCAATACACAGGAAATGTCGATACTTCTTGATATTGAAGAGATGCAGCATATCGATGAAATAAAGTAGTCAATTGATTTTTATCTGGGTGCCGATCCTGCCATCCAGTAATTTTAGAAACTCGTTCTTTGCATCCTTTGGTATAAAGGCGCCGGCTGCGATATCATGCCCTCCTCCTGTACCGCCGACTGCTTTTGCAGCCTCTGTGATAGCAGCCCCCAAATTCAGGCCTTTTCTAATAAGGTCATAATTCCCTCTCGATGAGACCTTCACTCCACCTTCCGAATCAGCAAAAGCGATTATGGGAAGGTTTTTATTGATAACAAAAGATGAACTCATCCCGGCAACAATGCCTACGATCGTTTCTCGTATCTTATTTCCGGAATCAAAGTACTGAAGGTTTTCCATCATGACCATACCCTGCTCTTTCACGAGAGTCAGTCCTTCAACAAGGTTCTTTCTGTGCTCATTCAGAAGAATGGATGCCTCGTTGTAGCTTTTTCCACGGTCCCCCATGCATACCGCAAGCCCTATATCCGCATGGTCGTAGCGGGCGGTGGCATTAAGAAGAGTGGAATATTCTGAAGCATCCCTGACTTCCGTACCTTCTTTCTCACGCAGTAATGTGTATACTTCCCCTATTAATCTTGTAACATTACCTGCCGACATACCAGACGAAAGGCAGAATTGCATGAGAGCCGAGACTATCTGCTGTTTTTCATCTTGCCCGAGATCTATCCATCGTCTCCATTTTTCACCGTGGTGACTTATACCGATCTTCTTCAGGAATTCAATGCTTGCATCTTCACTGCCTGTGATGCCGGGAAGATAGGGATCACATGAATACTGGAGAAGTCTAAAAAATGGGCGTGTCTGTTTACCGAAAAGGAGCAGGTCTTTTTCATAGCGCAATACATTGCTCTTTGCGCCGTCTTCAAGTATGGTCCTGTTGACACCCACCAATTGTCCTTTTTTCATATGCTGCAGATCGCCCACTGCTCCAACGATCGCAAGATCGGCAAGGTCATTGTTATAGCCAAGTGCTTTTGAAAGGATATATGTAATGCCTGATCCGCTTATCTCTGTCGCCCCGTTAATTCCAAAAAGGTGAGGATTCAGGTGATATTCGTATGTCCCATGAGGCATGTGATGGTCAAGGATCACTGCATTGAGCCTGAGTGATTTGATAACCTCCAGCATTCCACTTCCAAGGTCAGTGAATATTACCAGTTCCGGATATCTATCAGCAATATCCCTGAGTGATACCATGTCAAGCTGTTTGAGAAAGCGCGTTCGATATTCAATCCCTGCTCTTTCAAGAGTTTTACACATTATTGCCGCAGAAGTCAAGCCGTCAGCATCGATATGTGATACGACAAGAGCAGATGAATGTTTCCTGATATGTTCACTGCATTGCTCTGCTTTTTTCTGGAGTGTCATTATCGCTTTCGTAGTTTTTTGATTATTTATAACCATCTCCATGCAGAGTGAAACTAATCTTTCGCCAGGAAGATGAAAAACACTAACCTTATATTGTTAACAGACGTGATACCCCATTACATATTTATATAGAATATAATTCTTAAATCCTCATAATATTTAAGCCACAAATATGATATTTGAAAAAATACCGACAATACTTACCGCAGAAGAATTGCTTAATAAATCCTACCGGCGCGCAGCAAGAGCGAAACATGGCAAACAGATCCTTGATCGGGCATCCAAACTGAAAGCAGAAGAATCCATGCTGCTCACAGCAGCCAACATATTAAGCGATAATCTTATCCATTCAGTCAAGAAATTTCCCAGCTTTGACCAGATGCCGCCATTCTATCTTGAACTGGCCGACATCATTGTTGGAGTTGATGAAATGAAAATGAACCTTGCTTCTGTGCAGTGGGCGGGAGACAAGATCAACGAGCTGGCACGAAAATACGTTGGGATGATGCGAAACGCAGAAGATGCAAAAGTGGTACGGAAACAGGGTTTCGGCAGGATATCCTCTATCGTCAACAGCATCGATGGCAACCTGCACTTCCTGAACGATGCCAGAAATAAGCTTAGAAACCTTCCTGAGATTCAGGATGCACCTACCATCGTTGTCGCAGGTTATCCAAATGTTGGAAAATCAAGTTTTGTCGCTCTTGTAAGCAGTGCTAAACCCGAGATAGCTCCATACCCATTCACAACAAAAGGGCTTGCTGTAGGACATTTTACAAGGAACAAGTTGAGATATCAGGTTATAGATACCCCGGGGCTCCTTGACAGACCACTTGAGGAGAGGAACGAAATAGAACTTCAGGCGATATCTGCATTAAAGCATATAGCGAAAGTCATTCTTTATATGATTGATCCTTCAGAGACGTGCGGTTATGAACTCAGCACTCAGATTCATTTGCTGGATGAAATAAAAATCGAATTTGGCGTCCCAATGATCGTTGTAGCGAATAAAATGGATATTTCTGAGCCTTTTGAAGATGCAGATATGAGCATGTCCACATTGACAGGAGACGGAGTGGAAAAAGTGCTTGATAAACTTGTTGAGATGCTGCAAAGCTATATATAATTAATAATCATTAATGATTCAATTAAGAATGTCGATAGGTGTTTACATCTGCCATTGCGGGTCAAACATCGCAGGGACTGTGGATGTTGAAGATATCAGGAAATTTGCCGAAAAATTAAAAGATGTAGCTGTAGCACGCGATATTCCTTTTGCCTGCGGTGATTCGGGACAGGAGCAGATAAAAAAAGACATCGCTGAGCATAAAATTGATCGTATCGTAATTGCCGCATGTTCGCCACGTCTTCATGAAGTGACCTTCAGACGCATCCTTGAACAATCAGGCATTAATCCGTATCTTCTTGAAATGGTTAATATCAGGGAACAGGGTTCGTGGGTGCATTCATCCAAAGGAAGCCTTGCAACACAGAAGGCAAAAGACCTTGTTGCAATGGGTGTCGCAAGAGTGGCAATTCTATCTCCACTTGAAAAAAGGACAGTTCATGCAAAAAGAGATGTCCTTGTGATAGGCGCAGGAGTTGCAGGCATCGAAGCATCCTTAACGCTTGCTGATATTGGGATCAAAGTCCATCTTGTTGAAAAGCAGGCTACAATAGGCGGAAAAATGGCCCTGATGAATGAGGTTTTTCCGACGAATGACTGTTCCATGTGCGTTCTTGCTCCAAAAATGTCAGATGTCCAGAATCACCGCAATATCACGCTTTATTCATATTCAGAGATCACGGAAATAGAGGGAAGAGCAGGCAATTTCATGATAACAGGAGTAAGAAAGCCGCGATATATAGACCCGAAAAAATGCAAGGGCTGCATAGATATCTGTGCAGCTGTCTGTCCAATTGATGTGCCAAACCAGTATGATTACGGAATTGGGGCCCGGAAATCCATTTACATTCCTTTTGCCCAGGCCGTCCCTCTCGTGGCATGCATCGATGAGCACTGTGTTGGGTGTGATATGTGCAGGCTTGCATGCCCTGCTGAAGCAGTAGATTTTTCCCAGAAACCTGAGGATTTCAAGCTCAATGTTGGCGCAATAATTGTTGCCACGGGATACCAGCCCTTTGATGCAAAGCGCAAGGAAGAATACGGTTATGCCAGGTACAGGAATGTCATTACCAATCTTGAAATTGAGCGGATGCTAAGCGCATCCGGCCCTACACACGGTAGAGTTGTGTCACCATCTTCCGGAACTGATGTCAAGAGAGTGGCTTTTATCCTTTGCGTCGGCTCGCGTGACGAGCAGGTGGGGAACCCATACTGTTCAAAGGTATGTTGCATGGTTTCGATAAAAAACGCCTTCAAGATAATAGATAAATATCCGGATGCAAAGGTCTCGATATATTATATCGACATAAGAGCAGCAGGTGAGATGTATGAAGAATATTACAGACGCGCCCAGGAAAAAGGTGTTGTATTTATCAGAGGTCGTGTTGCAGAAGTAGAAGAAATGGAAGGAAAAACAATTATCCATTATGAGGATACGCTTTCAGGAGAGACCTGTCATGAGGAATGTGACCTCGTGGTCCTTGCAATAGGAATGGAGGCAAATAGGGATGCAGAAGCCATTGGCAGGATGCTAAATCTTTCAACACGTTCTGACCGCTTCTTCCAGAGTTCGCATCCCAAGATGCGTCCTGTTGAAACACACACAAAAGGTGTTTTCCTTGCAGGCTGTTCAGGGGGCCCAAAGGAAATTCAGGTATCGATAGAGCAGGGAAGCGCAGCAGCTGCAAAAGCACAGAGTCTGCTCCATAAAGGGGAAATAGATATCGAGCCCCTGACATCGTTTGTTATTCCTGAACTTTGCGATGGATGCAGGATATGTGAAAGCGTTTGTGAGTTCGGGCGCATAAAAGTTAAAAGCGGGAAAGCATCTGTGAATGAGATAGAATGCAATGGGTGCGGCGCATGCAGCGCAGCCTGCCCGAATGGCGCGATACAGGTCCGCAATTATACTGATGAACAGATAATGGCACAGATCAAAGAAGCCACACACGAAATTACTGAGTTTCCGCTCATTATAGGATTCCTTTGTCACTGGTGCAGTTATGCGGCCGCTGACCTTGCTGGTTCCCTCAGGATACAGTATCCCACAAACCTGAGGACAATAAGGGTACTATGTTCCGGAAGGGTCAATCCTTCTTTTGTCATGGAAGCACTGAGGCGCGGGGCAGACGGCGTGCTTGTCGCAGGATGCAGGCTCGGAGAATGCCATTATGGGATCGGTAATTACTGCGCTCTCCAGCGGATGAATGTTCTTGGTAAACTCCTGGCAGATCTCGGATTTGATGAGAGGCGCATGAGGATAGAATGGATAGCGGCAAATGAAGGTGAAAAATTCGCAGGGATAATAAAAGATTTTGTGAATTCGCTACAGGAAATAGGTCCGGTCGGAACCGAGCTCAAAGGGTGATGATATCTTGAGTGAAGAAAAACTTGAAGTAACCGTTGATAGCGAATTAAAGGATACGCATTTTATTTTCACCCAGAAGTCCGCAAGATCAAAAAAAATACTTGATTATGATTATAAGCGGTGCAGCGGATGCGGGATATGCCTTGAGGTATGCCCAAAAAAGGCGATCGAGGCAGGGCCGCTTATTGAAATTGCAACAGGACTTGATGCACCACCTGTCATAATAGACCACACGAAATGCTCTTTTTGCGGGATGTGTGCAGCGTTCTGTCCCGTCAAAGCTGTCCGGATGAACGTGAATGATAAGGACATCTTTGATCTTGTGGAGTTCCCGCATCTTGAAGGAGGTGTCGTATTCAATGATAAATGCATCCCCTGCGTAATATGCAAGAACTCCTGCCCTGAAAAAGCAATTAGCGTTGATTTCACTTTCCCGAAAAAAAAGATTCTTGCGCCCTTTAAGGAAGGTAAGACTGGTGAGATAATCATAGATATGGAGAAATGCACATTATGCGGCCTTTGCGCAGAGTTTTGTACTGCATTTGCACTTGTTGAGAAAAAAGTAAGCGCGGACAGTCTGATGCCTTTTGAGGATCTCCTTGTCGATAAGACAAAATGCGATTATTGCGGGATTTGTGTTCCACTGTGTCCAGAGGATGCAATAAAAGTAAAAGGGGAATTTGATGAGGAAGAAGTGAAAAAAATCACACCTCAAATAACCGGAAATATCAGGGTGGATGATAATAAATGCACAAGGTGCGGTTTCTGTGAAAAGGTCTGCCCTTATGATGCCGCAGAAGTGACAAAGCCATTTGAGGGCAATATCGAATTAATTGATGAAAAATTAAAAGGTTGCGACCCTGTCGGATGTCATGGATGTTTCAATGTCTGCCCATCAAAAGCCTGGATCATTCCTGAAGGCAAAAAGATAGATGTGGCAAAGGATTTCTGCACCTTTTGCGGAGCATGCGAGAAAGCATGCCACGTCAATGCAATCGGGGTCAAAAGACGATCTGTTAAACATACGAATATAGCTGATATGCCGTGGGCAAATGACTGGAAGACGGCGATAGGCTGCCTTATAACAAAGGAACGGAAAAGACCGGATATATCGCGCACCTTGCATGTGGAAAAAGCGCAAAAGAAAATTGAACCTCCGAATGTCATACCTCTTGTCAATACGAGACTTAGAAGCTCAGTTGATGAAAGAATGAAAGAGCTTTCAAATCTTCTGAGAAATAAATCGATTCGGAGAGCATGGGAGAAAAAGGCCCCGGATATTGCAGTTGATGAAATCAAGAAAAAATTATAAGGTTGGAAATGGTTGAGGTGAATAAATTTAATGAAAAATATCTCTTTAGGTTATTCTCCCTGTCCCAATGACACATTCATATTCTATGCTTTAGTTCACAAAAAGATAAGGGATGATATCGAGTTTTCAGAGATTCTAAAAGATGTGGAGACCCTGAACCGGATGGCATCTCAAAAAGAGCTGGATGTAACCAAGGCATCATTCCATGCATATGGATTTTTGCGTGACGACTATTGCCTCCTTCATTCCGGGAGTGCACTTGGAAGGGGATGTGGGCCGCTGCTCGTAGCAAGGAAACCGATAAACCGATCAGAGCTTGCCGGAAAAAAGATAGCAATTCCCGGAAAAATGACAACTGCTTATCTCCTTTTGCAGTTGTTCGCTCCGGAAATAAAAAACATTATCGAGATGCCTTTTGACCGGATCATGAATACGGTCAGCCTGGGCATTGTCGATGCTGGATTAATAATTCATGAAGGGCGCTTTACGTATCCTTCGTACGGTCTTATGAAGATTGCTGATCTTGGTGAATGGTGGGAGAATGAGACTCATCTTCCAATACCTCTTGGTGGTATTTTCGCAAAAAGGGAAATCGGGAAAAAGGTGGTGAATGAGATTGACGGGCTTATTCGGAAAAGTGTTGAGTATGCCTTCTCTAATCCTGCAATCACGCGCGAATATATCAGGAAATACGCTCAGGAGCTCGATAATGATGTAATAGATCAACACATCACATTATATGTCAATGAAAATACTCTGAATATCGGTGATGGGATACATGCAATTAAAGAGCTACTGAAAAAAGCAGAGAATTTGAATCTGATTCCACCTTCCGATAAATCAATATTTATTGATTAGAGGAAACCTTTAATCAGATCATCGCGTAAAGAGGTACTGCCGTTACCGTCATTTATCTTTATAATTTTCTGGGCTTTTCTTTTTTCAGGTGGGCATCCCCCACATTCATAAATAAAATGTATAAAGCCCGTTTCAGGATTCTCTACAGTCTTGGTATGTAAATATTCAGTGCTGCAGTCTGGGCATTTACCGACTTTTGGAACATTTTCATTGCAATGCTGGCATTTTCGAACAACAACATCAATAACTTCGTTCCTGATATTGATAGCCGATAGCGTATATTCGTCACTGGATTCGACTTGCATCAATTTTACTAAATAATCATTGTAGTTAATAAATCTTGTGAGTTTACCAGGGTAATTCCATAATCATGCATAACAAAAACTATATTCATTTTCAAGTCGTATCATCTTATGAGGTGAGATGTATGACCATCCCATCAAAATATATTGATTATTTATGTGCCATTGATAAAGGCTGCATGAATTGCGGTGAAAAACACAATCAGGATTGCCCTGTGGGGCTTGCAAGAGCGCAGATTCATAGCACAACTGATCTTATATCTGAATTTTACAAATCCAAATAAACCAAAACCTATTATATTCTCAAAGGCATTAGAGTCCTCCGATATGAATATAGCAGTGCTTGTTTCAGGAAGAGGCTCAAACCTTCAGGCCATCATCGATAGCATTGAAAGCGGATTTTTGAAGGCAAAAATATCAGTTGTGATAAGCGATAAAGAAGATGCTTACGCACTTATTCGAGCTGCAAAACATGGAATAAACGCTATTTTTGTGGATCCCAGGAAACTTGGGTCAAAAGAATTATACGAGATAGAGATACTGAAAGCCTTGAAAGCCAATTGTTGTGAACTGATACTTCTCGCTGGCTATATGAGGATAATCGGAAAAACGCTTCTTGGTCAGTATAAAGGCCGCATACTTAACATCCATCCTGCATTGCTTCCGGCTTTTGCAGGTCTTAATGCGCAAAAACAGGCCATTGATCATGGTGTCAAGGTCGCCGGATGTACAGTGCATTTTGTGGATGACACACTTGACTCTGGCCCTATAATCCTGCAAAGGTGCGTAGATGTGAAAGAAGACGATACTGATGAGACGCTGGCAGACAGGATACTTGAACAGGAGCACAAGATTTATCCCGAAGCTGTGAAATTGGTTGTCGAAAACAGGCTCCGAATGGAAGGACGGAAGGTAAAGATCATAAAATAATCATGAAACAATAGGAAATTGAATAGGAATTATTATGCCATTAAAAACAATCGATCCTGAGATTTACGATATAATTAGACATGAGACTGAAAGACAGAGATATAAATTAAATCTGATAGCCTCTGAAAACTATGCAAGCCGGGCGGTCTTGCAGGCGCAGGGGTCCGTAATGACGAATAAATATGCAGAAGGTTATCCGGGAAAAAGGTATTATGGCGGATGCGAGTTTGTAGACGCTGCCGAGAGCCTCGCAATAGAAAGGGCAAAGAAGCTTTTCAAATCTGAGCATGTCAATGTGCAG
This sequence comes from Candidatus Methanoperedens sp., assembly GCA_021409285.1. Taxonomy (GTDB): domain Archaea; phylum Halobacteriota; class Methanosarcinia; order Methanosarcinales; family Methanoperedenaceae; genus Methanoperedens. The sequence goes on from JAGFND010000038.1 coordinate 17,683, forward strand.
CCCCACTCAGGTTCGCAGGCGAACATGGCAGTATATTTCGCAATGCTAAAACCCGGTGATACGATATTGAGCATGGATCTATCACACGGCGGACATCTTTCCCATGGCAGTCCTGTGAATTTCTCGGGAAAATTGTACAATATAGCACCTTACGGTGTTTCAAAAGAAACAAAGACTATCGATTTCGATACACTGATGGATCTTGCAAGAAAACATAAACCAAAGCTCATTGTATCAGGTGCAAGCGCATACCCGCGTGAGCTTGATTTTAAGCGTTTCAGGGAGATAGCGGATGAGGTTGATGCGCTTCTTGTTGCTGATATTGCCCATATTGCTGGACTTGTAGCGGCTGGAATTCATATGGATCCTGTGCCTTATGCCGATTTTGTTACCACGACCACGCATAAGACCCTGAGAGGGCCGCGCGGTGGCATGATAATGTGCAGGGAAGAATATGCGAAGGATATTGATAAGAACGTTTTCCCTGGTATACAGGGCGGTCCACTCATGCATGTGATCGCAGCCAAAGCCGTGGCATTCAAAGAAGCCATGAGCCGGGATTTCGTCGATTATCAGAAACAGATAGTTAAGAATGCAAAAAAGATCGCAAACGAACTAATTATTCGCGGCAATGAACTGATTTCAGGGGGGACAGACAACCATCTCATGCTTGTTGACATGACTCCTCTTGGAATAACGGGAAAGGACGGTGAGGCAAAGCTGGGAGAGGCAGGTATCATTTTAAATAAGAATACTATTCCCTTTGAGACAAAGAGCCCGTTCATCACAAGCGGTATCCGTATAGGTACACCTGCTGTGACCACGCGTGGAATGAAAGAAAGGGAAATGGTTATAATCGCCCAATCAATCGATGAGATACTTAGGAATGTGAATGATGCAGATAAGATCAAAGAAGTGAAGAGAACGATCCTTGAGCTGTGCAATCAGTTCCCTATTCCATATGAATGAGGTTTTCTGATGGAGCAGCTCCCTGAGGTAACAGATCCCCGAATTATCGACGGAAGAAAAATCGCCCAGGAAATCGAAGCCAGGGTAAAGAAAGATGTTGAGGGATTCGTTTCTGAGATGGGAGTTAAGCCTGTTCTTGCCACGATACTTGTTGGAGAGCATCCGCCATCAAAATTGTATGTGAAGCTCAAGCATTGGGCATGCAAACGCGTTGGGATAATATCAGAGGATCACAAGTTTCCTTCTGAGGTAGCACAGGATGAGATAATCAAACTCATTGATACCCTCAACGTTCGGCCAGAAATCCATGGTATTCTTGTACAGCTTCCGCTTCCGAAACATATTGACGAGCGAGTTGTTATGATGCATATTGCACCCGAAAAGGATGTTGATGGGTTCAATCCACTCAATATGGGTAAGATGCTCATAGGGCATGAGGGATTAGTCCCATGCACGCCAAAAGGCATTGTTCTGGCGCTTTCGCTGTTCAATATCGATCCTCAGGGTAAAGAGGTCGTCGTTGTCGGACATAGCAATGTGGTCGGTAAGCCGGCAGCGATAATGCTCCTTAACCGTAATGCAACGGTCAGAATATGCCATGTATTCACAAAAGACCTGAAAAGCCACACCAGGGATGCAGATATCCTTATTGTTGCAGCAGGGGTGCGAGGGCTGATAAAATGCGATATGGTAAAAGAAGGTGCAGTGGTTTTTGATGTTGGCATTACATGGTTTGATGAAAAGGTCTATGGTGATGTAGATTTTGAGGATGTACTTCCGAAAGTTAAACTAATTTCTCCTGTGCCCGGGGGCGTGGGTCCGATGACTATAGCGATATTGATGGAACACACGGTGACAGCGGCAAAGAAACAGCTTAAACTGCTATGATCTCAGGTGAAATCTATGCATTGACCGCTGCAGTTTGCTGGTCTATGGCTGCCGTATTCTATAAATACTCAGGGGAGGAATTTTTGATTTTACTTTAGCAGGCTTTGTTTTCCTGAACCTTGGGGGTCTTCTGCGTCTTATCCTCGGAGGAGCTGCTTATTTGAAGGGGATTAAGAATATTTCAGTATCACACTCATTCCTATAATTTTCACATTTCCTCTCCTGACCATAATATTGAGTGGTCTCCTTCTCAATGAAAAAATAGATTCGGGTATGATTGCCGACAAGTCTTGCTGCAATAACCCATTTATTTCAAATATAATCGCGCTCGTAGCATTAAAGGAGAAACCAGGATTTTCGTTGATAATTGGGACAAGTCCAACTATCGCGGGGATATGGATAATAATATAGTTAAAGGAATAATTCTATCTCATTATCACCCAAAACTCTTATATATGAGAATGTAATAAGTGAGGAAGCCCAGCAACAGAGATGGCTGGACATAAAAAAGCTATAAAACCAGAAGATTTTATGGCCATGACACAAAAAAAGCATGAATTCGTGTATAAAACTATACCTGAAGGAAAGTGTTATATACAGCAAAAAACATAGATATTGCTTCCTTCGTGTGAAAACACGTAGGCAAGTGAAGTTGTGAAAGTACAACTATTCTTAATCACCACCTTATTCATGGTAAAAATTTGGCGTCGGCCCCGATTGATGGAAAAACCTGAATGTGAAGGGCTGTCTTCTGACCATGATACATAAAATGGAGACGAGATCGAAGATTTTCGTCTGACATTGGCGTGACAGTTCGGTTAATTCCAATCGATAGATGGGAATTAACAAGGAACTATTGTACCTTAAATAATAGTTCCTCCTAAAATTCCGATAGTTCAGGTCTCAGATTTAATTCTGAGGACTTCTTTAAACGTGTGCAGATATTCAACGAGATATCAAACAATTCTGGTTGATCCTGCCAGAGGTTACTGCTATCGGGGTCCGACTAAGCCATGCGAGTCGAGAGGGTAAAGCCCTCGGCGTATTGCTCAGTAACACGCGGATAACCTGCCCTTGGGTTCGGGATAACCCCGGGAAACTGGGACTAATACCGGATAGATCAAAGAAACTGGAATGTTCTCTGGTCGAAAGCTCCGGTGCCCAAGGATGGGTCTGCGGCCTATCAGGTAGTAGTGGGTGTAACGTACCTACTAGCCT
>JAGFND010000039.1 GCA_021409285.1 Candidatus Methanoperedens sp.
AATAATTATAAATGATGGTTGTACTGATGAGACTCCTGAGATTGTAAAATCGTATAAAGATAATAGAATAAAATATTTCAGGCATGAGAAAAACAAGGGTCTTCCATCTGCACTAAATACAGGTTTCTCAAGAGCTACCGGAGAGTATTTAACCTGGATATCAGACGATAATCTATATTTGCCGGAAGCAATAGAAAAGATGGTTTATTGTTTAAAAGAGAATAAAGGTATTGATTTAGTATATGCTGATTATTTGATTTATTATCAGGAAACAGGTAAAAAAGAATTAAATATACTTCCCGATATCCTGAATCTGAAAAAAGTAAATTCTGTGGGCTGTTGTTTTTTATATACTCGCCGAGTGTACCAAAATATTGGAGATTATAATCCTAAATATGTATTACTGGAAGATTATGACTACTGGATAAGAATATGCGCCAGATATAGTTCAATGCATTATCCTCACATGCTGTGTATATATACAGACCATCCTGGAACTCTTACAAGCACCAGGACTTATGAGATAGCATTATTTGAGAATATATTAAAATATCAAAATAATTATATTTCCGTATCTGAATTGGGGATGGCAATTTATTATTCTTTTTTAGGTTTTATAAGTTTAAATAGAAAAAAAAATATAATGAGTATTTTTATTCAAAATATTTTTAGAATATACATTTTTAGAATATTTTATATATCAATCCCTTTAGGTTTATTATGTTCTCTAATGCTAATTTATTCTTTAGTCATAAATAAACTGAAATTTTATATAAGAATATTTTTTGAATATATTGATTTCTTTTTTTCATTTAAACAGAATTGTGATCAATTGAAAACATCAAAAAATAAAAAAAACATATTATGTGTTGTTCCTTATATGATCGTTGGCGGTTCTGAGAAAGTCATTTTAAACATTGCAAAAGTGACGGACAAAGAAAAATTTAGTTTTCATATAATTACAACAAAACCAGCAAATAATGTCTGGTATAACAAATATAATTCTATTTTCCAAAATATTATTATACCTTATAAGAGGTTAGAAATAAGTAATATATATAAAATGTATTTTTTTCAGCTTATCAAGAGTTTAAATATTGATATAGTATTGATTTCGGATTCTCTGATGGGATACAAATATTTACCAAAATTAAAATCTGAATTTCAACATGTCAAAACACTGGATGTGCTTCATGTTGAAGATAGCCCTGGAGCAAGACCTGAATTAAAGTGGGTAACACCATTTCTAGATAGAAGGGTATGTATTAGTGAACATCTGAGAGAATATATTGTAGAAGAAAACAAGGTAACTGAAGACAGTTATGTTGATAGATTTAGAGTTATTTATAATGGAATTGATATAAACGAATATAACCCTAATTTTTATACAAAGGGAAAATTTAAATCGAAATATGGAATACCTGAAGATGTAAAAATAATCTCATTTATAGGAAGAATTGAGCCTGAAAAGAATCCTTTTCTTTTTTTTGATATTGCGCATAATATCACATATAGATCCACTGAGTATAAAATAAAATTCGTAATAGTGGGAGATGGTGACGATCTTGATAAAATCAGAAATATTATTAATAATTCTGGAATTAAAGACAATTTTATTTTAACAGGTATGATTGATAATATTGCTGAAGTTCTGGCTGACACTTACATTTTGTTAATTACTTCAAAAAGCGAGGGGATACCTTTAGTAATTTTAGAAGCCATGGCTATGGAGGTTCCCGTAATCAGTACTGATGTTGGAGGGATACATGAAGTAATTAATGATAATATCAATGGATACCTTATTAATCCAGAAAATAATGTTGTTGAGCTATTTACAGTTAAAATTTTGGATTTATTATCCGGAAACTTAAACTATAGTGCGATTGCTGGAAAAACCAGGGAGACTATAGTTTATGGATATTCATTGGAAACTATGGGAGAAAAATATCAAGATCTTTTTAATGAATTACTGCAAAAAAAATAGTGGCGCATAAAAGTTTATTGTCTACTTCTGCGAACAATGAATATCAAACCAGACATACCAACTCCGGTAAGTGCTATTGTGGATAACTCCGGGACTGGTGCTGGCGGTCTGGGGAACTGATCAGTTGGACTGGAAAAGCTGCTTTGAGAACCATCATAACTGCTGGAACCGCCGCGACTTAGACAAGGGGGCACCTGTAAAAACAACTCTTCCCTTTTATTGGAAACAAGTTTTAATGAGGAAATACCGTAGGGAAGATTAAGGTCTTTCCTTATTATCTGACCCTTCAATATCTCTATTGTTGTGCTTAATGGATAAATGTCTATTGATAGATTATCCTTATCGAGATTGCTCAGTCTGAGGTCGATGATTTGCTCAAGATCCGTCTTATTGGTACATGTAAGTACTTCTCCGGAGAATTTCAATCCTGCTACCCGGGAATCTGTCAGTGCCTGTGCTTTAATGGTCTGGACTCCTGCAAGATCTTTAGTATCAGATGAGGTATTTTCCCTCAATGTTTTTTCAGTCGTATGATCATTGATACCTCCAAATGGTACATTTCCGGTTATTATGATACTTCCTAAAACAAGTAAAGAAAATGAGAACAGTATTATTCCACTGGTTTTCCACTTCATGCTTTTAACAATACTGTTATTCTATATAAATATTATTCCCTCACCCTTATATAACTATGATCATTACCATATGACTTACTGGATATGAGACCTCAATTCAGAGTTGTTTGGAGTTTTTCTGCATTATCGTTTTTAAAAAAAAATATTCAGTCAGGTATCAGTCCTTCACCCTTAAAAATCTGCTTTGCCTCCTCAAAAGTTAGATCAGCCGGAGGTATGATAATATCACTTGGCTTAAGAACCTCTTGTGCTATCGGTTTTCCTTTTTTCTGCACAATCTCTACAAGTTTCTTGTATTGCATCTTGAAAGCTTTCTCATCGCCTCTTCCAACGATTTTCACAATATCGTTATCTATCTTATTCACTTCATCAAGGTTCTTTTTATCAAGTTCGAATTGCCCTTCTCCCATTAATCTTACAATCATTTTCCCATCTCCTTCTTGAGAGCTTCAAGCTGCGCATCAATGTCACCTTTTGATTTTATCTTAGAAAGTTCCCGGTCAATATCGTCCTTTGACCCTCCTGTAACATCTTCAAGTGTGCCTGCTTCAACAAGCTCATCGAGCGCAGAAGCGCGGGCTTTCATGTTCTCGGTCTTATCCTGTGCCCGTTGTACAGCCATACCCACATCGCTCATTTCTTCACTGATGCCGCTTACGGATTCTGTGATCTTCACCTGTGCTTCCGCGGCGCTGTATTGGGCTTTTATGGTCTCTTTTGTTGAGCGGAAGGATTCTATCTTTGCAGACAGGCGTTTCTCAGTCACCATTAACTTTTCCTGCTCTTTTTTGATATCCGCGATCTGCTGATCCAGGCCAGCTATTTCAGATTGCGATGTGGTCTTTCGCTCAAGTGCTACTTTTGCAAGGTCTTCTCTTCCTGCTTTCACAGCTTCACGCGCCTGATCATCGAGCTTCGTGATATTCTGTTCAAGTTTAATCTTCTGGAGTTCAAGTCGCTTTTTGGCTGTTGTCACTTCAGCCACTCCGCGCTTTACATTCTGAAGAAGTTCGATCTGTTTCTCATAGGAATAATCAAGCGTCTCTCTCGGATCTTCAAATTTTTCCATGATCTTATTTATTTTTGATTTTACAACCGTACTCATTCTATCTATAAGCCCCATGATTTTTTACCTCATGCTTTGAATTTCTTTATATAGGTAAATAGTTATTTGATGGAGAAACTATAATACTTAACGGAATAATTCTGATATCCGATGGCAAAGGATTCTGTAGGCGTTATATTCGGAAAAACAAGTTCACTTAATTTCAGGTTTGCGGTCTCAGACAGCACTGCGACAAGAAGATCGGATTATGTGAAGGTATGGCATGAATCAGACGGATGGATACTTGCACAGGTCAGTTCCATAACCAGTTCAAGTGAGGGTTTCTCTATTGAGGAGGCTGTGGATGTTGCTGAAGGTTCCTCAAAACTTGGCGAGATGGATGAACAGATAATTGCAGAAGCAATGGTCATCGGATCGAGGAATAAAGAAGGAGGACTGAGTGTGCCAAAATCACCTTTCAGTCCTGGAGATAAGATATTCAAGGCCGACGAGTTGTTGATCAAACAGACACTTGGACTGATGCGCGGCGATGTTTATATCGGTCTTCTTGAAGGACAGAACATCCATGTAAATCTTGATGCCAACAACCTTGTCCAGAAGCACTGCAGTATCCTTGCGAAGACAGGTGCTGGAAAATCATACACAGGAGGCGTCATACTTGAAGAACTCCTGGATAAGAACGTTCCGCTTCTCATCATAGACCCACATGGCGAATATGGAACATTGAAATTTCCAAACGAAGACAAAGCGTCATCATTCGAAAAGTATGGAATTACGCCAAAAGGTTATTCTTCCCAGATTGTTGTTTACACTCCGGCCAATAAAGTGCTCAATCCTTCCGCTGATATGCTTTTTAGATTGAACGGAAAAAATATGGGGATAAGAGATCTTGCTCAATTCTTCTCTGAGGACAGCTCCCAGAACCAGACTGGCATCCTTTTCGAAGCTGTCTCAAAACTTAAGGTTGAAAAAGAGACCTATACGATAGAAGATATTATTTCCGAAGTCGGGCAGAACAAAAGTAAAATAAAATGGAATGTCATTAATAAACTGGAAGCACTTCGGGAAACCGGTATATTATCAGATAAAGCAACAACCATCGCTGAACTCGTTCAGGAAGGCCGTGCGTCAATTATTGACATGAAAGGCGTGAACCCGGATCTTCAGGCGATGATAGTTGCAAAGTTATGCGGTGACATATTCGATGCCAGAAAGATGAATATTGTGCCGCCTCTTATGCTCGTGCTTGAAGAAGCGCACAACTTCTGTCCGGAAAAAGGCTTTGGAAGGACTGTCAGTTCTGATATTCTTCGCACTATCGCCTCAGAAGGCAGGAAATTCGGTTTAGGTCTCCTTGTTATTTCACAGCGTCCTGCGAGGGTTGATAAAAATATCCTGTCGCAGTGCAACACGCAAATAATTATGAAAGTGACAAATCCTAATGACCTGCAGGCTATCAGCAAAGGTCTTGAAGGGATAAGCTCAGATGTGGTGGAAGACATTAAACGCATTTCGCCTGGTGTTGCCATGATAGTCAGTACCTATATCGAGCGCCCAATTCTTGTGGATATAAGGACGCGCAAGAGTAAACATGGCGGAGCAAGCGTGCCTGTTGTAAAATCACAGATATCTGAAAAGAAAATCGATGTGCAGATACAAAAAGCAGAAGAAAATGCCCCACAGCAGCCGCCTTCTATCCTTACCATGATAAGCAAAGATATCAAAGAAAAAAACGATGTCGATCCTGAAATGCATATCAAGGAACGAACTGAAATCCGAAAGGAACGAAAAGCTAAACGTGAATTGAGTATTTATGCTAAGATGTTCGGGACAAGAAAGAAATGACAACATTAATGGAAAAATCGTATGCAGGGTTTGTTACACCTGAGATAAGAAAGATAGCGGGAAAGGAAGATGTAAATGCGGAAACTGTAAGAAAACTCCTTTCGCACGGGCAAATAGTCATCCCGAAAAATATTAACAGCAAGAGTGAACCGATCGGCATCGGTAAATTGATGCGAACAAAAATAAATGCAAATATTGGCACATCCCGGGATTACGTTGACATCGACGCCGAAATAGAAAAGGCGATAACTGCTGAAAAATATGGTGCAGATACAATCATGGACCTTTCAACAGGTGGCGACCTTGACATGATACGAAGGAGAATTATGGATGCCGTAAGCATCCCTGTTGGTTCTGTTCCCATTTATCAGGCAGCAGGCAGGGGTATTGAAGACATGACATCCGATGATATGTTCAACGCTGTCAGGAAGCATGCTGATGATGGTATTGATTTTATCACCGTTCATTCAGGCGTGACCCTGAGTTCTTTTGAGCGCTTAAAAAATAGTGGCAGGATACTCGGTGTGGTGAGCCGTGGCGGTGCGTTTACGATTTCATGGATGACACATAATAATAAAGAGAATCCTTTTTATTCAGAATATGATTACCTTCTTGAGATTGCCCGCGAATATGAATTGACCCTGAGCCTTGGCGATGGCATGCGCCCCGGATGCATCAATGATGCTTCTGATAGGGCAAAATTCGAGGAGTTCATAATCCTTGGAGAGCTTGTGAAAAGAGCGCGTGCCGCCGGAGTTCAGACACTTGTCGAAGGGCCGGGTCATGTTCCTGTTGATGAGATAGGTTTATCCGTAACTGCAATGAAACATCTAACAGGGAATGCGCCGCTTTATCTTCTCGGGCCGCTTGTCACTGATATTGCGCCGGGGTATGATCACATAACCGCAGCTATTGGAGGGACCGTGGCGGGTATGCACGGTGCCGATTTCCTGTGCATGACAACGCCTGCCGAACACCTTGCTCTCCCGGATTTGAATGACATCAGGGAAGGGACGATCGTCACAAGGATCGCAGCGCATGCGGCAGACCTGACAAAAGAAGGTGTCAGGGAAAGGGCGCGTTCTCAGGATCGAGTAATGGCTCATGCTCGAAAAGATCTGGACTGGAAAAAACAGTTTGATCAGGCGATCGATCCTGTAAAAGCAAAGGAAATACATGCAAGGAGCAAGAATGTCGATACCTGCAGTATGTGCGGAGAACTTTGCTCAATTAAAATGATGAAAGAGATATTGAAGAAATGAATCAAAAATGAAGCTTCAGAAGTTACTTTTTAAATCACAGCGCATCCAGCGGGCTTTTAATTTTTTTTATCTCTTCAGAAGAAACCTGTGTATATATCTGGGTCGTCTGTAAATTCGAGTGCCCAAGAAGCTTCTGAATTTTTCTTACATCTATCCCATTCTCGAGCAAGTGAGTTGCAAAAGAATGCCTGAGAGTATGTACATGGACATTCTTTTTTATCCCGGCGCGTTCTGCTGATATTTTTATTGCATGCTGGATCCCTCGTGGCGACATTTTTCTTCTATTTACTGAGAAAATATGTCCTTTGCCTCCTGCTCCTGTTTGTTTCATGTATTCAAGAAGGTCTTTCTTGAACATTTCCGAAAGGATGAATATCCTGTCTTTTGCGCCTTTTCCATGGCGTACCCAGCCGATGCCGTCATTCATGTCAAGGTCATGGTATTGCAGGTTGATGCATTCTGAAAGCCGAAGACCCGCAGAATAAAGAAGTTCGATCAAAAGCCTATGCTTGGTGTTTTTTGTATTTTCCAGCAGGTCTTTTATTTCCTGGCGGTTCAAAACCACAGGTAATTTTTTTGATGCTTTTGGGGTTTTTATAATGGACAGGTTTATCCCAAGCATGTCAGTATAAAAAAATTTTAGAGCTGCTTTTATGAGCACAATTGAAGCGTTTGATAGCGATTGATCAGATATTTTATATGCAAGGAATTCCCTTATATCGTTCTCGTCTATATCTTCGGGAGATTTCCTGATATATTCGATGAACTTGCGATTATAGAAGAGATACATCCTTGAGGTTTGCTTTGAAAAACCCCGCAGTTTCAACTCTGTTTCAAGTTTCTTTAAGACTTGTGGTAATTCATTTTGCATTGTGAGTAAATTTACAGATCTTCGTGTATATAAAACTGCGTATAACGTACCTTATACGCAGTTTTTGATGTTTGGCCACACTTTTATCCAGCTTCTGTTGGAAAAAGCTGGATTTTACAAAAAAATGGTAAAACTATACATCAGGTATTGGAATATATGGTTGACATGAGAAAAGCCGCCATAAATTAAAATAAGAGGTTTGAATAAAATTATTCAATTAATTTCCGTCACGGGAATTTTTATGGCATATTCCGTAACGCAATTATTTTCAAATATTTCCGTTACGGGATAAGTATATGGGGATTAACAATATTTAAATATATTTGAAAGGCTAATATGACAAAGTCAATACTATAAGTAAAATTGCAGATAACTAATATCAAAATATAATATCTTATGTGAGGTTTAATATGGTGATGGACCCCGTTTGCGGGATGATGGTTGACAAGAAGACTGCGCAATTCAAGCCAGATCATAAAGGGACTACATATCCAGCCTTAGAGTCTGAACCTGAAAAATACCCGAAGTTCCGGCAGACCGCCGCCTGGAGCGACGTCGAGATGCTGGTCGCCGCCGCCCCGTGGGCGCTTCGTTCCGTGCCCCGTCCCGACGGCCCGGTGGATGTCGACCCGCCGGCCGGCCGGCGGTGGCTGGTGGTGAGCCCACACCTCGACGACGGTGTGCTGTCGCTCGGCGCCTTCATCGCCCGCCATGTCGGCGAGGGAGGCGAGGTCACGGTGCTCACCGTGCTGGCCGGCCGGCCTGACGCGGGTGGCCCGGCCGGCGCCTGGGATGCCGCATCCGGCTTCGACAGCGAGGCCGAGGCTGCGATCGCCCGGCGGTGGGAGGACCGGAACGCCTGCGCCGACATGGGAGCGACCGTCGAGCACATCGAAGGTGCCGATGAACAGTATGTGCGTGACCGCGATTCCGCCCCGGTCGTTGGGGTCGTGCGGGCGATGGCCCACACCTACGACGAGATCCTGCTGCCCGGGTTTCCGCTCGCCAACGACGATCACCTCTGGGTGGCTGACACTGTCGGCGGGCTGTTGGTGAGCGAAGGGGTCGGGTTCCGCCTATACGCCGAGGAGCCTTACACGGCCGACGGGGCGCCAGTCCGGCAACCTTCCTGGGCACACGACCTCAGCCGGGAGCGCCGATGGTCTGTCCTCCGGCCGACGGCCCAGGAGCAGATCCGCAAGGTCAGGGCCGTTGCTCGCTATCGAAGTCAACTCCCGCTCCTTGCCCCTCCAGCACGTATCCGCACCCCGGGCGGCACAGCGTCTCGTGCCCTCGGGCAGGTGTGGGCGGCCGCCCGGCGAGGCGAGTGGATCTCGGCCCCTGTCGCCGTTACCGGGAGTTTCCACAATAAATATCAAAGGGAAAAATTAAACAGTTGAATTGGGGAATTTTACATTGTGTGGAGAACCAAAATTCGTCACACTCACGTTTCTATGTGAAAATAAGAACCATGTCTGTTTGTGATGATGCCCTTTTTCTATTATAACAAAACCATATTTACCAAAAATATCTTTATAATTGTGTTTAAATAGATATTTATTTTCGTTTTCGTCATCCGAGTCAGTCAATTCATTAATATAACATAAATTACTCAAAGAACAAAGCTTCTGAATAACCAGATCAATCTTCTGTTTTGTTATATGCTCCAGAGTTCGATTACTCAAAACCAGATCAAATCTCTTATCTCCAAGATCCACATCTTCCAATTTTAATCTCATTGTTTTGATTTCTGGATGATCCCTGCCTGCTATCTCAAGAGCTTTTTTAGAAATATCAATCCCCATTACTTCCACTATTTTTTTCTCCTTATACAGTTTGAAAAGGCGACCTGACCCACATCCGACATCCAGAATACTGTACGGATTATACTTATCAATAAGATGAGATATTATATCATAATCTCCATAACTTTTTCCCCATTTCTCATATATATCCTCAGCATTTAAATCCCAGAAGATATTTTGAAATCTGTTATATCTGCCTTCAGCTAAATTGAGGATTATATATCTAAAATCATATCTTCTTTCAAATCTTCTTTTAATATTCTTCAGGAATTGGGTTATCATAGTACATATATTATCTAATTTTGGAATAAATTTCTTTCATGTCCACGATTAAACCTTCAAACCTATAAATTTTTTGCATGGAAATTACCGTTACGGGTTTTATATAATTATTTCACGTAACGGATTTCATATCTGAACAGGAATTCGTGAGTTCTATCTTCCTCCGCATCATCACGGCCCCGAAAAAACCATCGGTACCATGAATATGTGGCATTGACCTGAAAAAACCATCCTGCGATGCAAATCTACCGAAAATCCCGGGATCAACTTCAGACGGCGGGATCAAATGGAAACATTCGTTCTTTTCCAGAAAATCCCATACAACATCCTCATTCTCCTCCCGGCTTATCGTACAGGTCGCATACACCAGCCATCCTCCGGGTTTCACAAAGCTGCTATAACTTTTGAGTATTTCTTTTTGTTTTTTGGAAAGCTCCAGGATATCCTGTTTTCTAAGCCTCCATTTTGAATCCGGATTTCTTCGAAATACGCCCATCCCGGAGCACGGCGCATCGATGAAGACACGATCTGCCCTGCCGGTATATTGCAGCAATTCATCTATGGTCGCTGTCTTAATATTGAATGCCCCGGCACGATCGGCCCTTCGTCTTAAATTCCTGAATTTTGAAGGATTATTATCAGAAGCAATAACAATCCCGGTATTTTGCATCCTACCTGATAAGAAAAGCGTTTTACCACCATTTCCTGCGCAGGCATCTATGACACATTCTCCCTGTCGTGCGCCAGCAAGAAGGGTAATGAGCTGACTTCCTTCATCCTGAACTTCAAAATCCCCGTTCCTGAATGCATTTGTTCTAAAAATATTTTCCTTCTTATCGACAACCAGCCCGTAAGGTGAGAAACCGGTAGTAGATGTTGAATAGCCATCTTTAAGGAGCGCTTTTTGGAGATCTGGTATGGTCGTTTTTAATGGATTTACCCTGATCATTAAAGGCGGCGGAAGGTTGCTGGCTTTGCAGAGATCTTCGACTTCATCGATATCTTTAAGCTCAGCAGCCCATTTTTCAACGATCCATACAGGATGTGAATGAAATATGGAAATATATTTGATCGGATCTCTTTCTATATCAGGAAAAACCAGATTATCCCTATTTCTTATAATTGCTTCCATGGTCCTTTTTATAAAACCTTTAAACATCCCTTCCTTCGAGGATAGTGCAATGGCATTATTAATTACAGCACAGGATGAGGTATTTGCAGACGTTGCCTCATATGCGCATAACCTTAGAATATTAAGAATATTCAAATCAAGTTTGGAAACAACAGCTCTTGAAGTATTCCCAATAATGTGATCGATCTTTCCACGATGCCGGATGATCTCATAGACAAGCTCGACGATCGCTTTTTTTTCTTCAGAAGTAAATTTTTCCTGCTGGAAAAATTTTCCCAGCAGAATGTCAGGGTAGACATTCCCTTCGAAAATTGTATTTAAAAGATGCAGTGCTGCATTATAGGTTCTTTGCTTTGAGAACTTTTGTTCATGTTTATGAGATGACACATTCTCCGTTATCTGGTATTACCTGATCATCTTGATTATTTCATCAACCATTTCGCTTGATTTTGCACTGCCGCCAAGGTCATACGTCAATTTCTTGCCTTTTCCGATCACTTTTTCAGTGGCGTCAAAAATAGCTTTTGAGTTCTCTTTCTCACCAAGATAATCAAGCAGCCATGCGCCTGCAAGAACTGTTGCCACAGGATTTACCTTATCAAGCCCTGCATATTTTGGTGCAGAACCGTGTGCTGGCTCAAACATTGCGTAGTCGTCCCCTATATTAGCCGAATATATCAGGCCGATACTTCCCACAAGTGCAGAACATTCCTCGCTCAGGATATCCATAAAAAGATTTGTTGAGAGGAGAACTTTCTGGTTAAAAATCTGCGGATTTTTTATCAGCTGCTGCGCGATATTATCAATGTGGTATTCTTCCAGTTCGATCCCGGGATAATTTACCTTTACTTTATTGCATTCCTCAAGGAAAGTCCCGCATGTCAATTTAAGAATATTGCTCTTGTGAATCGCTACCACAGATTTCCAGCCGCGCCTGACAGCTTCCTCAAAAGCATAACTTGCCACCTTCTGGCATGACAGACGGGTGATCTTTCTGATTGCTATGAAAACATCATCTGTCAACTGTACTTCTTTTCCAAAATAAAGACCTTCAGTTCCTTCTCTTACGCAAACAAAATCCACATCTCCAAGAGGTTTCTGGGTATTCGGGAATGATCTTATCGGCCTCACATTGGCATAAAGATCAAACTTCTGCCGGATAGAAACTGCAACGCTCTTTGGCGAACCAGCGCCCCCTGGTGTAGTTGTCGGGCCTTTAAAGCCAGCACTGGTATTTTCAAGTGTCTCCCATGTGTCAGGCGGGATCAGCGAATCTCCGCCATTCTTTTCCCACCATTGCGCTCCTGCCTCACACATTATGAATTCGACATTTGTTCCGACAGCTTCTGCGACGCGTATCATATTATTGACAAGCTCCGGGCCTACGCCATCGCCTTTTATGACTGCGACTTTTTTACTCATATAATCTCATCTCTACTTTGTTTGTTTATAAGCGTTTATACAGACACTTAAATTTTCTGAAAAACAGGGATTACCCCTGTTTTCTGGTATTCCCTGCAAAATAATTGCAATTTTGCGGGCGTCATTTAAAAACGAAAAACTTATATCCTATATTGTATATTTATTTCAAAGGGAGATAGAAAACCGAATGTCTTTAAAATGAAATATTTATTCAAGTATTTGATTTGTTAAATTATAATGGAGGAAGATATTATGCTAAAAATGAAAGCAATACAGGTGACTGCTCCGGGAACAGATTTTAAGTTGGTAAATATTGATATTCCTGAGCCAAAAGAGAATAAAGTTCTTATTAAAGTTGAAGCATGTGGTGTCTGCCATGGGGATGCGTTGGTAAAGGAAGGCCACTTTCCCGGACTCACCTATCCAAGGATACCTGGACATGAAGTTGTTGGAACTATAAAAAAATTAGGTTCTGACTCAAAGCATTGGAAAGTTGGGCAAAGAGTTGGGGTTGGGTGGCATGGTGGACATTGCTGCTACTGCAGAGCCTGTCGTAATGGTGAATTTGGTTCCTGTGAAAATGCTCTTGTTACAGGTCTTTCAATTGATGGGGGGTATGCAGAATATATGGTTGCCAGAATGGAGGTGCTTACACCTATTCCCGAAGGGCTTAATTCAATTGATGCAGCACCTTTACTCTGTGCTGGCAGAACAACTTTTGGAGCATTAAAAGGTTCCGACCTGAAAGGAGGTGACCTTGTAGCAATTCATGGGTTGGGAGGACTTGGTCATCTTGCAGTACAATTTGCTAATAAGCTTGGTTTAAAAGTTGCAGTAATTTCAAGAGGAAAAGAAAAGGAGCAATTGGCAAAAAAGCTTGGAGCTCACTACTATTTTGATTCAAATGCAGATGAACCAGCTCAAGAGCTAATGAAATTGGGTGGAGCAAATGTCATACTTTGCACTGCTCCAAACAGCAAATCAATGGCAGAACTTGTAAATGGTTTAGCCAGAAATGGTCAGATGATTATAATCACCTTTTCAAACGAACCAATGGCCATACCGCCAGTCATATTAATGATGGGCCAGAGATCAATTAGCGGATGGGTTGGAGGAACTCCTGAAGATGCATTAAGGTTTAGCGTCGTTTCTGAAATAAAGCCAATGGTTGAGGTTTTCCCACTGGAGAAGGCCGCTTTAGTTTTTGAAAAGATGATGGCAGCAAAAGTTCACTTCAGGGCTGTTTTGAAAATTGGAAGTGATAAGAATGACTGATATAATTAAGCTAATCCAGGAAAGACATTCAAGCAGAGGCCAGTTTGATTCAAAAAAGCTTATTCCAAAGGATAAATTAAAGATGATAATAGAGGCAGCACGTTGGGCTCCAACAGCACACAACATGCAGAACTTTGATATTATTGTAATTGATGATAAAAAGGTTATTGAAACTCTTGGAAAAATCGAATCCATTATATCAGAAGAATTTATTAGGGAAAACTTTGAGCAGCTATCTATGTCAGAAGAACAGTTAAAAAGAAAAAAAGTAGGGATTTTAGGAAACCAATTTCCACTAAAATGGAGAGATTCTTCTAAACTGGATGAGGCAATTAAGGAAAGAAACCCTACTCCTCTTAGCTACACTATCAGGGGAGGGAATACTATACTTTTAATTATTTATGATAGAAGAAAAAGAGCTCCAGCATCTGAGGGTGACGTTCTGGGTTTCTTAAGCCTCGGTTGTGTGATGGAAAATATATGGTTGATGGCTCAGTCATTAGGTGTAAGCATGCATATAATGAGTTCGTTTGGTGGTGTGCAGAAAGAATTAAGGAAGATACTTAATATTCCTGAATATATGGAACTTGGATTTGCATGCAAATTAGGCTACCCTGTTTCAGAAACAAAATATCTCAGGGTAAGACGGGATATAGGGTCTTTCACACATCATAATAAGTATGGGGAAAAATGGTTAGCCTGAAAACTATAGCAGATTTTACTTCAGGAACGTGAAGTGAGGAGAATTATATAATTTAATGGAGGTAAACGATGAATCCAAAAGGGGGAATAATATTGGTAACAGGTGCCACAGGCACTCTGGGCACCGAGGTTGTGAAGCAGCTCTCTAAAGCAGGGGCAAGCGTACGAGCAGCCGTGCATACAAAAGAGAAGTCTAACATTATAGAAGGTGAAGGAATAGAGTTTGTGGATTTCGACCATAACAGGCCAGAGACTCTTTCAGCAGCTTTCAAGGGTGTTGAAAAGCTGTTCCTGCTCACTCCGGTAGTAGATAACATGGTGGAAATCACCTCTTTGTTAATAGAGTATGCAAAGAATGCAGGAGTTAAACATATCGTCAAGCAGTCTGCGCTGGGCGCTGATGCTAACTCGCAAGTAAACCTCCTCAGATGGCACAGGGAGGCTGAAAGGGTCATAGAGAAGTCGGGTATTCCCTATACCTTTCTTCGTCCCAACGTCTTCATGCAGAATTTTGTAAATTCCTACGGGCAAACCATCAAAGCACAGAATACAATATATAGCCCTGCTGGCGAAGGCAGGGTGGGTTTTGTGGATGTAAGAGATATCGCCATGGTAGCAGCAAAAGTTCTCACAAGCAAAGGTCATGAGGGCAAGATATATAAAATAACGGGACCTGAAGCGATCTCCTACAGCAAGGCTGCGCAGATACTCTCAGAGGCTTTGGGAAGAAAAATAAGCTTTGTAAATGTTTCTGAGGAAGAAGCGAGAAAAGGACTTAAAGAATCGGGCTTGCCTGACTGGATGGTAGATGGGTTTGTTAAGCTGGGCATTGCCAGCAGGGAAGGTCAACTTTCGATTGTTCTTCCAACTGTTGAAGATGTCACAGGAAGGAAGCCACGGTCATTTTCAGATTTTGCAAAGGATTATGCGAATGCTTTGAAATAAAAGGGAGAAGAAAAAGATATCAATTGAATTTGCTAATCATGTTAGTGAACGAACCAAAAACAGATTCTAAATATTGCAACTATCTACTCAAATAGAATTTTCTTTTATCGTCATCAAAATTCTCTATAGCATACCTTAGCATAGTTCTTGGCATTCTTCGATAGTGTTTTCCCAGAAATTCTTCTTCTATCCTGTCATCCCTTTTGCCAATTTCTCTTAACATCCAACCTACTGCTTTGTGAATCAGGTCATGTTTGTCCAATAATAGAATTTCCGCAATGTCTTTATCCAGAAGAAAATCCCCCAAAATATAAGGTGCTGAGCTGTCAACCAGATCCCAATTATTTATATTTTCCATATTACTCAAATAAAAATCAACGATTTCCTTCTTTCTATTAAAGTCCTCTTTTTTGTACTTAAGAACCAGAATCAATAAGGAAGTCAATCTAAATTCATGGATATTACTTTTCAACAACTGGCCGATATCATCCAATGTAATACTGGAATACTTTTCTGCTATCTTACGCTGCTCAGGAACTTTAATTCCAAGAAAGATATCACCTTCGCCATATTGACCTTTTCCTGTTTTGAAGAATTTTAATAAAATTTTAGCTTTTTCAGGATCCTGGATTTCCTGAAGTTCCTCTTTTATATTTTTAAGGTCATTGGCCATACAGGTTGTGTATAATTTACAAGGATAAAAGTGTTTTTGAAGTTGATTGCTGGCTGGTCTCCTGGAACCAGTTATGATGCCGTTCATTCAACATCATAAGCGTTTTACTCTTCCTTTTCTCCTTCCTTCACTTCTTGCTTTTCCTCTTCTTTAACATCAATTTCTGATTTCAAAAATTCACGCTTGGCACGAATAGTTCCAAATGCAACTGCCAGACCAATTAGATAGATAAATATAAGTGTGTATATAATAGCTATTATAATTGATATAGGCATTATAATTGCTGGGCTGCTACCGCTCCCCAAACTAATTATTAAGAGAAAAATTAATAGCATAGCAGCGTACGCCATTGTCCAATAAATATCACTGAGGATCCTTTTTTCTGATTTCTTCAGTTTTCCAATTCTTTTGAGTAAATCCATTTAAACCAACCTCTTTGTTTTCAGCCACATTTTGCTTAGCAGGATGTTCAGGCACTTCCAGCAGGAAACCATAGCTTAAGTTACCTTTTTCTTTCCACCTGGCGTCTGTTTTCAGAACGTAAAGCCCGGGCTCAAGTGATAGTTCTATATCCTGCTCACGCTCAAGAGGAAGCATGAAGCGCTTCCCCTCCTGGAATCGCCCTCTGCATAGAAGTTTTGAACTGCTTCAATAAACATTTTGTCTTTTAAAGCCCATTCCTCGCTAAAGCGATTTATCCATCGCGTACCGGATTTCTTACCTGCTTCATAAACTCTTAAGACAATCTATCAGCATCCAGATACAGAAAACAAAACTGAGAATTACAGAAGGCAGAATCAATAGTAACTCCTTTTTAACAGGATGCGGGGATTATTCATTCAAATATATATGTGACCTGCACGGATAGTGTCACCTTTGATTCCCCGGGCTGTATCGGCGTTGCAGCTTGTTCTGCCAAACCTTTTGCAAAGGGGGGTGGTGAAGGGAATTCCCCCTCACTAATAGAAGATGTGCTTACCCCGACAATCCTCACCTTCAGGTTTTCGGCAAGCATCCTTGCCTTTTCATCCGCATCTTTTACCGCCTCCACAATCAGTTCGTTTCGAATTTGCTTCTGTTTTTCATCGGACACTTCGAAAGATATGCTGCTTACCTGGTTAGCCCCCGCTGCTATGGATTTATCAACAATGTCGCTTGACTTGTTTATCGCCTGCGTTGTCACCACCACGTTATTTGAAGCAGAGTAACCGGTTATGGTCGGCGCGCCACCATCCCTGGTATAGTTATATACAGGCTGGATTGAGAGAAAAGATGTCCGGATTTCCTTATCCGCAAGATCCAGATTTTTAAGTGCGCCTATTGTGGCATTCATCAGGGCAGCATTTTTTTCCGAAGCCTCTTTCGCTGTGGGAGCCTGTGTGAATACTCCAAGGCTTATAGATGCTATATCTGGAACGACGAACGCCGATGACGACCCGGATATCGAAAGCAAATTTTGCTGCGGGGGAGAAGTGAAGTTGTATAATTTTAAACCTGAGGTGCCTGCTATGACGAAGCTGTATAACCCGGCAGCAATTATAACAATGGCTATTGAAAGAATGATCAGAATCACATACAGTTTATTATTCGATGTTTCTTGTGACATAAAACCCCTTAATTATAGAATGGCTTATGTAAGATAAATCTTTTCCCCATAGAATTAACTTTAAAACATCGGGGAGTGGCAGAGATGGCAGGAGAATACATAAAACAGGGAGGTAATATAGAATGATAGGAACATCAGAATTGTTATGGGAAAGATCCACGTACTTGACGAATCAACAATAAATAAGATAGCAGCCGGAGAAGTAATAGAACGCCCGGCTTCGGTGGTCAAGGAGCTGATAGAGAACTCAATCGACGCAGGCGCCACAGATATCAGGATCGAGATAGAAAAAAGTGGAAAAAAACTGATTCGCGTAACAGATAATGGATGCGGCATGAGCAGGGAAGATGCAGCACTGTCATACATAAAACACGCCACGAGTAAAATTGGCAGTATCGAAGATATTGAAAAAGTGACCTCGATGGGATTCAGGGGCGAAGCCCTGTCCTCGATCTCTTCAGTTGCAAAAGTGGAGATTATTACAAAGACAAGAAATGAACTGTCAGGCACGAAAGTAATAATCGAAGGAGAAAACCTGAGAAATATCAGTGATATCGGAACGGCTGATGGGACATCCATAACAGTTAAGGAACTCTTCTACAATACGCCGGCAAGGAAAAAATATCTCAGATCAGATCCCGCTGAAATGGCTCATATCACCGATGTTGTCATAAAAAACGCACTCGGGCATAATGATGTTTCTTTCAGTTTGACACATAATGGAATTGATATCATTTCCTCGCCATCTTCAGGACTTCTGGATACAGTTGTCCACATCTATGGACAGGAAATAGCAAGAGAGATGGTAACCATTAATTTCAAATCCAGGTTCGCAGAAATTTACGGATATATATCAAAACCCCTGTTAACAAGAGGCAGAATCGACTTCCAATCAATTTTTATCAATAACAGAAGCGTAAGTTCAAAGTCAATTGGTTTTGCAATAAGAAGAGGTTACGATACACTCATTCCCAGAGGGCGTTTTCCTGTAGCAGTCCTTAAAATAACGGTCGATCCAGAAGAGGTGGATGTGAACGTACACCCTGCCAAGAGGGAGGTTCGCTTAAGCCATGAATGGGAGATCGCAGATGCTGTCACAAATGCTGTCAAAAAAGCCCTCTTAAAAGAAAATCTTGTTCCGGATGTGAAAACTCCTCTCCAGTCAACTCTATATGGAACTGAGCCGTTAACCCAGACTCATGTAAAAGAAAATGTATCTGCATTCAAAGCTCCAGGAAAAGATACAGAGAGACGATTAAAGAGAACTGAACGGTTCGAAGTGGATGAAAAGATAAACATAAATGCATTGCCAGATATAAAAGTCCTCGGACAGGTTGACTCTCTTTATGTCATAGCAGCTGCAAAAGATGGTTTTACAATAATTGACCAGCATGCGGCTCATGAACGGATCCTTTTTGAACAGGTAAGGGGATCAACACGCAAAGATTCACAGGAGCTTCTTGTTCCGGTAAATCTTGACCTTGATAAAAAAGAAAATATCCTGATGAAAGAATGTATACCTTTCCTTGAAGAATTCGGCTTCAGGATATCCGAATTCGGACCTTCTTCTTTTGCGATCACAGCAGTCCCCAGTGTACTTGGAAAACTTGAAAGTCCCGGATTGATACATGACATAATCGCTGATATCCTCTCTGGGGGAAAAATACAGGATGAAACGGGCATATTTGATCGCGTTACCAGAAGCATCGCCTGCAAAGGAGCAATAAAGGCAGGAGCATC
Source organism: Candidatus Methanoperedens sp. (assembly GCA_021409285.1). Lineage (GTDB taxonomy): Archaea > Halobacteriota > Methanosarcinia > Methanosarcinales > Methanoperedenaceae > Methanoperedens. The sequence goes on from JAGFND010000039.1 coordinate 19,246, forward strand.
CTGTTCACATGACCAGATGGAAAGCCTCTTGAAGCAACTTTTCAGGACAGAGAATCCATATACCTGTCCTCATGGCAGACCCACGATGGTTTCTCTGGACAGGAAAGAACTTGATAAATTGTTCAAGAGGACCTGAGCACATTGATCGGTCAATATTGCGTCAGGATTAGATGATCAATTCTTCCTTTTCTACCTCTCTATCGCGCAAAGAAAGGCTGGATACCTTGAAATTTGACCCATCCGCAAGAACTGCCTCTTTTTGGCCCTGCAATCTTGCGGCTGCAATCCGGCCTACGGCATCGGCTTTCATTATTCCGCTTCCTGATGTTCCGCTCACCCATGTAAGATTGGCTACTGATTCGATAACAGGTGTCATATCCGGCCAGTGATAATCATAATATCCCGCCCATTTGAGGGATAGCGTGAAATCCTTAAGCCCCGGAAAATAGTGGTTTAAAACAGGCTCTATCGCGCTGTGAAAATAAACGGGATCCGGTTCAGGGTCAGACATCAGGAAGGGCTGGCCAAGGTCATCCGCACAACCAACTATTATCATATTTTTATCCAATAAGGGTTTTATATAAACTCCACCTGCGGGAAGTATTATGGCGGGTCTTATTGTTGATTTCGAAAGAAGCTGAACCGGGTTGTCTATCTTTAAAGCGAAGAGCTGCCGTTTTTTGGGGAGTATGCCCGAAGCGATACCTGCAGGTGCAAGCAGGTCATGCGTCCAGGCTCCGGTGGCCACAATAAATTCCTTTGCACTATACGTATTGCCCTTCTGATCTACGATCCCATCAATATGAACGTCATCCCAGGCGGCAAAGCAGCTTTTTTGTCCTGTAAGATTAAATTTCTTGATATCTGTATCAAAATGTACTTCTCCTCCCATGGATTTAAATTCAGAGGCATAATGCCTGGCAAGTGCCATTGCGGAAAGGGAACCGCAGAGATGGCAGAAAATGCCGGCATGGACTTCTGGAAAATTACCTTTTGCCTGATAGTTTATCCTGAGGATATCTGCTATTTCTTCCCTGTCCAGGATTTCGAATTCATTCTTCTCAGGGTCAAGCTGCTGGATGGCTTTTTGGGAGGCAGTCCACTGCTCCTGTGAAAACAACCAGAGATAGCCTACCGGATCAAGCTGTATCCTGGCACCCAGTTCAAGATAATACCTGATAGAGCTGCCTGCCAGCATCCGGCTTGTTCGTGATGAAAAAAAGTTCCTGTAAAGCGCTGCACTTTTGGCTGTATTTCCTGCACCTGCTGAGAGATTCCTGTCTATTATCAATATTTTGCTATCAGGTAGAGCGGTTTTTAAGTAATAGGCTGTTGAGCTTCCTATCACGCCTGCACCGATGATTATGTAGTCAAAGTTC
>JAGFND010000004.1 GCA_021409285.1 Candidatus Methanoperedens sp.
AATCTCTGGATCTCACCCCAGATTTGGTTTTCGTCTTCTTTGAGTGAACCCATAAGCAGGTTCCTGACAATCTCTTTCTGGTCGGTAGTTGAAGAACCAGAGAGTACTGCAAGCATTCCTGATACGAATTTCTCTTCTCTCCAATCCTTCTGGTAGAACTTCTTAAAATCGGAAACCCTCTTTTTATTATCAAAGAATTTAGAATATTTTTCAAGGAATTTATCAAGATAGAAATCTTCAATGCCAATCTCACATTTGATATCCGATATCTTACTGTTCTCGAATTTTGTGGAATAAAGCTGTATATCAAGAAGCCAGTTGCATTTATGTTCTCGTTCTGCAGCAGGTGAATAAATAAGATAACTTGATGTTGTATCATCATGCTCAAGGAGTTTTTTTGTCTCGAAGAAGTTGTTGTTCAAGTTATGTGTTTTTATGCCTTTTTCAGCAAGAGCAAATTTGATGGACTCAAGACCTTCAGCATTCGCTGTCCTGTCCCTGTCATACCAGAAGACGATCTTTCTTTTCTCATAATCATCCTTAACTTCGAACTTTTTGAGTATGCTCTGGATTGTCTTTTCTGTGTTTAGCATTTTAGATCAAATCTCCATAATATACTTATTCTCCACAATGCTGGCAGGGTAATGTTACCCCGTATGTACATTTATTACAATTTTCGCAGTGGATTCTTATAACAGGAACACCGGCAATTTATAAATCCTTATTTACAGTTGCAATTATAATTCTTTGTCATTTTATCCTATTGTAATATCGGCAAAAAGAATTTCCTTCAATTTAAAAAAGTTGTCGTAATCCGCATCGTCTGGATCTCCAAACATGGTTTTTCGATCTAAATATAAATATTCTGCTTTTAATTGCTCAAATTGACGTCTTTTCAGTTTGGCGGGAATCTCGAAATCATCGTTATCAGAATCACCGTCATCAAACTCTTCTTTATCAACTTTTGATTTAGGATAATTTTGTTTATAAAGTTCACAATATAGTTTATATGGGTCCATATTTGAATATTTCTCATAATATTTATCCCAAATCTCTTCTATGAATTTTAAATCCTTTTCATTGAATAATGCTTTGATCTCTTTTTCGTATTCATGTTGATCAAATGATTTTTCTAAATCTTCAGTTATCCATTTATCGAATTTTTCGACAAATTTTTTCTTATCTCCTTTTTTCAGATATGCAAAAGCGATAAATAGACCATTGCTATAATCATGTCCATTAACTTCAAAATCCTTTAAGTGTTCAATCGCCTTTTCATAATTATTTATAAATAAATAAGCTTTCCCAAGATCATTGTCCCAGATAAATTTGAATTTATCTTTCAAATCAATAATTCTTTGATATGTCTTGATTGTATTTTCAATATCATCCATTCCAAGATACAATTCTGCTATATCTGTAAGTGGGTTCATACACTCAGGATATTCCAAAGCCACTTTTTCTAATCCTTTAATTCTTTCTTTATTGTCTTTTTCTGTATCCCAGATATTATGAGTTGCATCTTTACATTCTTCTTCACGACCCATATGATTCCTCCATTTTTATTTGTATTTAAATTTTCTCTAAGTTTTTCGGAAACTTTTCTATTTTAGCATCTCCATCATATCTTGATATACTTTATTCATAAAATTATAATAATCTTTGATTTTTGAATGAATTTCCTCTGCCACTTTTTCATGATAGGTATGTGAAGTAAGGTTTCTGTCATCAGTCATTTCAAGTGCTTTTATTGTCTCTTCTTCAGTTAGTAATTTCACATTAAAAGCTTCCCTGAAGCATGATTTTGGGGAATTGCATATTATCCCTTCATTCACTTTCAGATATTCCTTTAATAATTTCCAGAATATCTCAAAGCTGTACTCAAACCTCTGTATCGCAGCATCTCGAACTATTACAGAGTAACGCTCTTCTGTTATCTCTCTTAATGTTTTTAGTGCTTTTCCCGTATCTTCTGCAATTAATCCCAGCTTTTCCATAACTTCCCTTCCTTCAACGCTTTTTCTCTGAAAATCTGCGAAACTTTAGAAATATCCACTACATCAACTTTATAAGGGATATTCATATCTTCAAGTTTTTCTTTCAAAATAGTTAATTTCTTCTTATTGCATTCATTCTTTGGCAATAAACCTATATCAATATCAGAAAATTTATTAAAATCTTCTCGTGCTCTTGAACCGAACAATATGATCTGGATATCCTCTCCTCTAAAGATATCGAGTACAGTTCTTTTTACTTGATTTAGACTATTTTCATAAATATTGTATTTCATATAAGAATATTCTTAAACTTAACCTTGATTTCATCCATACCCCCTACCCTTCCCGGATGTGAAGAGCCAGTAAATGGATCTTTTTTGGTAAGTCCTGGCGTGGTCTTTAAATAATTCTTCGTTGCTCATTTAGTTTTTATCTCTCTTTTTATTCAGTTATTTAATTTATATCAGATGGCGTCTTTATGGCGTCATTGTGGCGTCTTTGGCGTCTTAGACTGTACGCTGTACCTTTCCCGGTAATACCGATCTGTTCAAATAATCCTGATGATACCAGTTCTGCCAGATCCCGTGAAGAGGTTCTTTCAGATGTATTGCAGACTTCCTGATATTCTTTATTTGTAATGTTTCCATTCTTTTTGACATACATCACAGCTTTGATCTGCCTTTCATTCAAATTCAGGCTGCTCAAATAATCTTCATTATAAATATCCTTTCTAAATATTACCTGAAAACCCTGATATTCCTCAAATATCGGTTCGGGTAGTCCAGCATTAAGGCAATACTTTTGCATTTTGTCTATGCCGCTTCCCCATTGTTCGATCAGTTCAGTATCATAGAAAACTTCTGCCAGTCCTTTATTTCGAAGGGTTGATGAATGAGGTTTATAAAGTTCTTCAAGAGGATAATCCCATATCTGGTCTCTTTCTGGTCTGCCTGTCATTACAAATTCGAGATTTATATTTTTATGAATGAAATCCATACCTTCATCGATCTGTATCTTTTCAATTTCAGGGATGAGCCTGGGTTCAGTGCCTTGAGATATCTGGTTTACCCACTGGTTGATGGTTTCTTTTCCGATATTTATTCCTTTGATATTGTTTTTATCGGATACGCCTATGAAAATGACACCGCCTCTTGTGTTGGCAAAAGCTACCAAGGATTCAATGCATCGCTCATCGAACTTTTCTTTGAATTCGACGGTTTCTGATTCTCCTGTTTTGATGAGGTCTTGTAGGTTCATTTTCGGATTGTTTCATTAATTGGTGTATCTATCTGGATTTCGAATTAACTCCTTTTAGTAACTTATTTGCATCAACATTAAAACCACACGATTGAAGCTCTTTCACCATTTCCAATTCCCACCCATTTTTAAAAGGCGTGAACAATATTCCCAGTATATCCGAAGGCAGCTCAAAATCGTCTTCCTCTTTAAAAAGAACAAGTACATTATTTCGCCCAAGCTTGCCAATAAAATAACCCAATTCCAATATCACATTTTGGCGAGTTCTTAATTTTGAAGACCCTGGAAAGTTTTTTACTTCACAACCTTTATCCTCAGGTGAAAGAAGAACAATCGCAAATGGAATGTCTTCGGAACAATCTTCGAACTTTTCTATGATTGTTCTTCCTTTGTTTGGTTGTTCATGCAAAATGATCGGTTCTAAATCTAATTTTTCGAGTGATCTGGCAACCGCCAGTTTCATTTCCCCATCGTGACCATGAACTACAAAAACTTTTTTGGTTTTAGAGATAATCTCCTTTTTTTTGCTACTTTTTTTTATATTTTCAGATCTTTTATATCCTGGAGGACCTTTGATTAATTCATCAGTTATATCTTCACCCTTATCAGTAACATACCATTCATCAGAAATTCCTAAAACTATGTCGTTACTTGCTTTTCTTTCAGTTATTATTTTTGGTAATAATCCTGCTGATTTTTCAGCAGTTCTATTTATTTTAATTCTAATTATATCATTAGGCTTAATTGGCTTTCCATTGACTGTGATAATATCTCCATTTTCATAAGGATTCAAAAATCTCTCAGTCAATTGTCCTTTTGATAAATCCAACTTTATTTCGTCACCCCAAGAATTGGATTCTGTTGTGATCCTGACATGATAATACTCTTCTTTGCTCATACCTCCTCCACCAGCCCCTCAAACTTCACATAATTCACCGCCACCATCTACAATCCCCCGATGCCACTCAATGCTTTTCTAATTTCACGGGCGCCATGCATTACCTCAAGAATCTCAATATTGCTGTCTGGTTCAATGATTCTATAAACAATTCTGTAATTATAATAAACAATTTCCCTAAATCCATAACTTTCAAGTTCCGGCACGATGCGACCGCAAAAGGGCATTGTTTCAAGTTTTATAGTTGCACCTATAAGTGATTTAATAAATCGAGTAGCGTATATCTTTGAGTCTCTGGCAATATATTTGTGAATCGCCTCTAAATCACCACTTGCCTTTTCAGTCCATTTTATTTTGACCATTTGTCAACTCTTTTTAGGAGTTCTTCCGTGGATATCAATTTCCCATTTTCAGCATCTTGAAGCCCTTTGAAAACCTGTGCAACAAAGTCAATTTCATACATAATGTCTTCAAGCGATGAGTCATCAGGCAATCGTTTTATTGTTTCTATGCTTACTTCTTTCAGTAAAGCCATTTTCTACACCTCAAATTTTAAACATTGAACTTTTAGATTTATATGGAATATTCTTAAACTTAACCTTGATTTCATCCATACCCCCTACCCTTCCCGGATGTGAAGAGCTTCCAGAAAGCTATAGCAAAATCTCTGAACAAATCAGCGGAATGTCCCAAAGCCTATCACCTTCATAATATTTTATTTTTGTTTTCTCAATTCTTTTTATAAATTCCTTTAACTGTTCTTTGAAAAAAGCGTTCTTATCATAGAATATTTCCATTCCAAGAACCAGTGTGGCAAAGAGAGGCGATATATTGTTGAAATTTTGTAAGGCATCATTTCTGGTAAGACATATGGTATCTATCTTTTTACTGAATTTTATGATGAAATCAATCCTCAGATTCCTTATAATTTCTTCACCTCCTTCTCTTTCCAATATAATAATAAAATCTATATCTGATCTTGCAGTGGCAGTACCTCTTGACCTTGAACCAAAAAGTACCACACTTACTAAATTTTCACCAAACTTTTCAATACATTTTATAGTAAAATATTCAGCTTCGATCATATACCACCTGAATTTGAAAACATTGAATAGGATTTAATTGTTATCCTGACATGATAATACTCTTCTTTATTCATATCCCCTCCACCAGCCCTTCAAACTTCGCATAATTCACAGCCACCCCATCATCAAGATCAATATCAATAAACCCAAGCGCCTTATTGTTCAGCTTTTCATCATACGCCACAAGCTCCTGCATCAATTTCCCGAGCCTCTCTTTCTCCTGCTTATCCCGCGCCGACTCAGATGACAGCATAGCGATCCTTGCATCAAGCTTTGCCTCAAGTTCAAGCAGATAATCTGTCCTCATCTTTGCCAGCAGCGTCTTATCATACCTGTGCATATACACCAGCGCATTGAACCCCCTGCCCTTCCCGGATGTGAACAGCCAGTAAATGGGTCTTTTCTGGTAAGTCCTGGCGTGGTCTTTGAATAACGACTTCAGGAAGTAGTTCCGTATGATCTTCTCAGATGACTCGCCGCCCTTTTTTGTTTTTGAGAGCGCCCCTGCTATGAAATCAAGGTTCTCTGCAAGGCTCTCAGATCCGAATGTAACCTTGAGGAATTCCTTGAACCTTGATACAATGTCATCTTTGAAGTATTCATCCTCAAGCACAGGAATGATGTTATCATCGTCAGGCATAAACGACGGCGCCCCATTTGAATGAGTAATCTCTACTTTTTCCGCTGTTGCGGAAAGTCCATTATTATAGGCAAGAAACATATGGGGTTCGTCAATTATTGTTTTTCTGACCCCCCTGTTGACATTTCCCCTGACCTGTTTGAAACGATTTGTCATATTTAAGATCCATCTACATTTGATTATCCTACAGCCATTTTTGCAGTTTCTTTCCAGATGTATGGGGGGATTGGTACCTGTAAACCCCATTTAATGCTCATTGGTTTTGAGCCATAGTGTTCTATGTAGTATACATGCCCTAAAAAAACATAAGACATTGTGTTTCCAAATTCATCATACTCTGGTCTTGCGTTTCCAACAAAATCTAATACGGTTAAACATTCTTTATTCTCTGCTAATCTTAGCCCTCTACCTAATTGCTGCAAGAAAATAGTTAAACTTTCAGTTGGTCTTAAAAACAATACTGTATCTATTTCAGGTATATCAACACCTTCATTGTAAATATCAACAACAAATAAATAATTGATTTCCTTTTTTTGAAATTTCGATTTAATGCTTTCCCTTAAATCATCCCTTCCATTACCACTAACTATAAAGTCGGCCTTTAAACCAGCTAAGACAAACTTTTCAGCCATATAAGATGCATGATCTTTTGTTACGCAAAATCCTATGGCTCTAACATCTTCAAAGTCTCTTAGATAGCTTTTGCATTTCTGAATTATCTCACCAACTCTTATATCGTTTTGTGCATAAAACCTTGAAAGTTCACTTGATAAATATCTACCATTTTGCCACGTTGCATTTGACAAATCAACGCTATCACTTATACCAAAGTATTGAAATGGGCATAGAAGTTTTCTATTTAATGCTTCCGGTAATCTAATTTCAGCAGCAATTGTGTTACAAAAATCGTTTAAAATATTTCCTCCACTCCTTCTTTCAGGAGTTGCCGTTAATCCCAATAATATTTCTGGCTTGAATTTATCTAAAATGGGTCTGTAACTAATTGCAGCTATATGATGAACTTCATCAATAATAATAAAATCATAATAGTTTTCTGTTAGTTGTAACTGACCTATTCTATTTTTTAAGGTCATAACAGAAGCAAATACAGCTTTATGATTACTTGGCTCCTCTCCGTCAACCCATAATTCACCAAAATTATTCTCTCTCAATACACCTGCAAACATTGTTCTTGCTTGAATCAAGATTTCCTTTCTATGAGCAACAAAAAGAAGTTTTGCATTTGGATTTTTCTTTCGATAATTCTTGAAATCAAAGGCTGAAATAATGGTTTTACCTGTTCCTGTTGCAGCTACTAAAAGATTTTTATTTCTATGATGAATTGTTCTTTCTACTTCTAATTTTTCAAGTATTTCTTGTTGAAATGGAAATGGTTTGATTTCAAAATAGAATGTTGCTTCAGTTCGATCATTTTGTCTCTCTTTTTTTAAAGCTTTACGTAATTTTTCAATATGCTCTTCTTTAATAAAAGTTTCAAACTCGTTATCCTGCCAATACGTTTCAAATGTTTTTTCAAACTTATCAATAATGTGTCCAATTTCTTTTGTCGTTATTTTAAATTCCATTCTAAACCACTCGTTAAAGCACTTCTTGAAATATTCGAGGAGCCAATATATCCAGTATGAAAACCTGTATTTCTAAAAAATAAATAGGATTTAGCATGCAGCCTTTCATTTTCTGTATTGTAAGATATTTTCACTTCATTATTTGGCAATCCTGATAGAAACTCAACGGCTTTCAAATCGGTTGCTCCCATATATGAAGTTGTTATTACTTTCAATTTGTTTCCCTTTTGAGTAAACTCTCTCAATTCGTTTTCAAAAATCCTTATACCAGACCATTTTATGAATGAAACTAAAAAATAAATTTTATCTGACGAAAGAATCTCTTTCTTCATTTCACTTTCCAGTGAAATACCAATGTTTGAACCTGTAAATAATTCGCTTTGAGTAAGCCGTGTAAATGGTGTAATTTTTTTCCAATGATCGTCATAATTTACCACACCTGAATCCAATTTTGAAAAAATAGCATTTAATATTTTTCCATTTACGGCTATCAAATCATCCTCAAAATCGATATCTTTTAACTCATCCCTTAAAAGTCGAATAATTTTGTTTGAAACTTCTATTTGCTGCTCAATGCTGTTTTCATCTGTAATCAAACCCAAAGCACGGTTAATCACTTCACCCCCTTCAAATATTCATAATATATGTCCAGCATATCATTATTTTTTAGAGCATGATAAAGAGCACGTGTTTCCAGAGTTTTTGAAGCAAGTTTGTCTTTTTCAATATGTGCTATGAAGTTGAAACCATTTCTGAAAAAACCCTCTGATAAGCCTCCGGCTCCTGCAAACATATCGAGAACCATAATTCCACTTTCATTTCCATATTGCATACAATATTTTTATTCCATCAGAGATTTCCTAATTTATATTTCATGGAGGCTACTTATAATAATGTTCATTTCTCTTATAAAGTATTAGGTGAGCATAAACCCAGCATTTCCCTGTGCTCTTCTTTCTTAGCCAGTATCCTCCTTTTAATAACCTCATCCACATTGGCACTTGATAAGCTGAGTCTCGTATCAAAACGCCCCTGTATCTTGGAAAAATCATTACCTTTGATTTTCAAACTCTAATATCTTTTCAGCACTTATTTTATCTTCTAATAATTCAAGGCAGATTTCATATAAATCAATAACAGGGACATTAACCGATCTTTTTTTTAGGGTTGCAGTCATCTTATCGATTGTTTCACGTACAAGCAGCTCTTTTTCGGGGGGATAGTCAACTATTCAATATATAAATTACTATATTAACGCTATGGTTTTGACTTATTGAATTTATCTTATCCTATTCCACATTTCCGTCACATATCCCAGGATCGCAGGAAGAAATATTTAAGCCTCCAGGACAATAAGAGTTTTTGATGTTCAAAAAGGTCCTTATAGCAAACCGCAGTGAGATCGCCATCCGTATCATGCGCGCATGCAGGGAACTTGATGTTAGAACAGTAGCAGTTTATTCCGAGGTCGATAAGAACGCGCTATTTGCAAAATATGCGGATGAGGCTTATTTGATAGGTCCGGCGCCATCAGGCCAGAGCTATCTGAACATGGACAATATCCTTGATGTGGCACATAAAACAGGTTCAGAAGCGATACATCCTGGTTATGGTTTCCTTTCCGAGAACGAGGTTTTTGCGGAAAGGTGCGAGAAAGAAGGGATAATTTTCATAGGCCCGTCAGGCAAAACCATAGAAAGCGTGGGCAGCAAGATCGCCGCCAAGAAGACCATGAATGAAGCGGGCATACCGGTCATACCAGGAAGCGAGAACGGCATCGAGGATCTTGATACTGCTGTTGATGTCTCAGAAGGGATAGGTTATCCTGTGATCGTGAAAGCTTCAGCAGGCGGCGGCGGTATCGGCATGAAGGTGGTACGAAAAACACAGGAGTTGAGAGAGACCATCGAATCCACGCGCAGGGTCGCAAAATCATCATTCGGGGACGCTACTGTTTTCATTGAGAAATACCTTGAAGAGCCTCGCCACATAGAATTCCAGATACTTGCGGATTCTTATGGCAATATCATCCATGTTGGCGATCGTGAGTGTTCAATCCAGAGAAGGCATCAGAAACTCATCGAAGAGTCGCCTTCTCCTATAATGACACCGGAATTGCGGGAACGAATGGGCAGTGACGCAGTAAAAGCCGCTGCTGCTGTAAATTATACAAATGCAGGAACGATCGAGTTTCTTTATTCAAAAGGAGATTACTATTTCCTTGAAATGAATACACGGCTTCAGGTGGAACATCCGATAACCGAGATCGTGACAGGGGTTGACCTCGCAAAGGAACAGTTAAGGATCGCAGCCGGAGAACGATTAAGCTACGAACAAAAAAATATACAGCAGCGAGGGTGGGCCATCGAGTGCCGCCTGAACGCGGAAGATCCACTTAACAACTTTACTCCGTCACCCGGAAAACTCAGGAGATACCGCTCATCGGGCGGCCCTGGCGTCCGTGTGGACAGCGGGGTACACACAGGATTTACCATAACCCCATTTTATGATTCACTCATCTCAAAACTCACGGTATGGGGAAGGGACAGGGACGAGGCCATAGCAAGAATGAAACGGGCATTGTATGAATATATCATAGTCGGTGTGACCACAAACATACCTTTTCACAAAGCGGTGATGAACAATGCATATTTCAGGCGCGGTGAACTGACAACACATTTCATAGAAGACCATAATATTATAAGAGAGGTCGAGAAAATAATTGAGGCGGAAAAAGAGAAAGGCGCAACCCTTGCATCTGCGCTTGGGGCTGATGACAAGAAAGTAGCGGCAATAACGGCTGCTGTTGGCACATATATCCAGAATGTGAAAGCTGGCGGAACATAATGAATACGAAGTACAACATAAATGATACCATAAAAGAAAAGATACTTGAGAAACTAAAATCAAGTAAAGGCAAATCTGTATCTGGCGAGCTTCTTGCCAATGAACTTTCAGTTTCAAGGGCAGCGATCTGGAAACAGGTGCATGTGTTAATTGGGGAGGGATATATGATAGAATCGTCAACCAATTCAGGATATAAACTTATGGGCTCGCCCGATAAACTGACCCCCGGGGAGATCAAAGCCGGATTAAAAACTGAATTTATTGGAAAGAATATCCAGTATTTTAAAGAAACTGAAAGCACGAACATTATCGCGAGTGAGATAGCAAAAACGGTTGAAGAAGGAACCATTGTAATAGCGGAATCACAGACCGGTGGACGTGGACGATTGGGGAGGAAGTGGATCTCACCGGAAGGCGGTATATGGTTTTCGGTAATATTAAAACCCAAAATGCAGCCTTTATTTGCATCAAGGATAACGCTCCTTGCAGGTGTCTCTGTTGCAAAAACGATAAGGACATATGGGATTCCTGCAAAGATAAAATGGCCAAATGATGTGCTTATTAATGGAAAGAAAGTATGCGGGATACTCACAGAAATAGGGGCTGAGATGGACGCGATAGATTACCTCGTTGTGGGCATCGGGATAGATGCAAATGTGGATACAGGATATTTCCCTGATGAGATAAGAGATACTTCAACATCCCTCAAAAAAGAACTTGGCACGGAAATAAACCGGGTCGAATTTGTCCAGAAGCTCCTTATGGAACTTGAGACAGTTTATTTGAATTTCCAGAAAGGCGGCTTCGCGCCTATACTTGAAGAATGGAGGAACCTGTCGGCGACGATAGGCGAATGGGTAAAGATAACAACAGGAACAAGGACGATCTATGGAGAAGCCATCGGAGTTGATACCGAAGGTGCTCTTATCATTGAGACTGGTGAGGGTCAGCTTGAGAAAATATTAGCGGGGAACTGCGAACACCTGAGGAAACCATGAAAGCAAGGATAATAAATAAATCCGTGAAAATCCATTATTCATAAAGGCAAGGTGGCATTATATGAAAAACTGGAGGATCAGCAGGCGCAGATTCATGAGCATGTGCGGAAAGGCAGCGCTTCTTTCCGCAGGTATCGGGCTTTCAGGGTGTCTTGAGGCTTCAAAGGACAATTCTAAGAATTCAACGGCTGGAGTGTCCAGACCGGGTGGGACTTTTTTCGAAGGTGCATCTGGTGCCGATGCCGAGACTTTGAACTGGATCCTTGCGGCTGATGGTACATCCCTCGGATATATCGGGGTTGCTCTTGATGGTTTAATGACCTATGATAACAAATTCAATATTGTCAATCGCTGGCTAAAGAATGATATCAAGGTATCTGAGGAAGGATTATCCTATGCCGTAACTATCCGTGACGATCTTGAATGGAGTGATGGCAAGCCTGTTACAGCAGATGATTTTGTTTATACCATGAAAAACCTGATGTTTTCCGACTGGATGGCATATACTTATGCAGGAGACTGGATTGAGGAGGTTGACGGCAAGAATGTTTACGTAGAACCCATAGTAGAGAATGAAACCACTTTCACCATTAATAGAAAGACCGTTGATCCTGAGTTCCTGTACACTGTGACTGACCTGCTTGTTTACCCGAAACATCTGGTCTCAAAATATGAGGGCGATGTGAAAGGATTCACGCAGGCTCCTGAGCTGAATGATCTGTCTTATACGGGAAATCTTGGTCCTTATCGATACAAAGAGTGGATACGCAATGACAAGATCGTTTTTGAGCGAAATCCTGATTATTATCTGGGAAAACAAAAAGGAGAGCCGTATTTCGAAAAATATGTGGTAAAAATATTCGGTACATCAGCGGCCCGGCATGCGGCAATGGAAGCGGGGGATATTACATCTACAGTTATTGATCCAGAACAGGTCATGAAATTCAAAGCTTTACCTGCCGTCCAGGTTTTTACGGTACCGACATCCCAGTACCGGGTGCTTCAATATAATATGAGGGATAATGGGTGGCCGGGTTTGCGGGAAAAGAAAGTAAGACAGGCGCTTTCCATGGCGATAAGCAAGGAAAAAATAATCCAGCAGGTATTGCTTGGTTTTGGCGAGTCTGCATTCAGTTTCATACCAGAGGTCTCACCATGGTATAATGAAGAAGGACTTTCTATGCTCGGTATTGGCAGCCTGTACGACAAGAACAGGGCAAAACAATTGATGAAAGAAGCAGGCTACGGTACCGAGAAAAATGGAGTTATCCAGGTTATTGATAAGAACGGCGGGAAGATAAAATTAAAATTTTTCACGATTACGGGAAGCACAGTCCATGAGTCAATGGCCTATCTTATAAAACAGGAATTGGGGGATATAGGAATTGAACTGGATATTAAGTTTGTTCCCTGGGAAATAATGCTGCGGAAATATTACATGAATAAAGTTCCTGGCAGTGACCAGGCTGGAAGGAACAATAATGGCCCCCGGGCAGTGAGCGAAGAACCATGGGATCTCATCTATGCCGGGCAGGGGACAGACCCGCTGCAGCCTTCCGGAACTGAGATCTTCTTTGTCACGGATGGAGGCCTGAATACGTATGGATACTCAAATCCGGAAGTTGATGCCCTTTTCAAGAGGGCACGCTCAAAAGAAGCGCTCGATATAAATGCCAGGAAAAAGATATACTCTGAGCTTTCAAAGATCATTTCCGAGGACCAGCCCCTTGATTTCCTGGCATACCCGGCAGAAAATGTTGCTTTTTCGGCAAATGTCAGAGGAATAGAACCCGGTATAAGCATGAGCTATAATTACCAGGAATGGTATTTTGGGTGATGTGAATTGAGTGAAATAAGTTCAAATGTCAATGAAATCCTACATCATTAAAAGGCTTCTTCATACCCTTATTATAGCATGGGGTGTTATGACAGCGGCCTTTTTCCTGATGAGGATAGGTCCGCATTCTCCTGCAGATAAATATCTTGCAACTCTTGGAGCAGGTCATAATGTAAGCCAGGTCACTGCTGCTATCGAATCCCGTTATGGCGTTGACCGGCCGCTGTATGAGCAGTATTTCAACTACATCAGTTCTCTTCTTCATGGTGATTGGGGGTGGTCTTTTAGCACATCAATGCCAGTCAGTGACCTTATCCGGACCCACTGGGTATATTCATTCCAACTTATTCTTCTGAGTTCGATAATTGCGATATTGTTCGGCATAACACTTGGAATATTTACAGCATCAAAGAAAAACACCAGAGCAGACCACATAGCAACATTTTTTTCATTCGCTGGCTTATCCATCCCGAATTTCTGGCTTGGGATGATGCTTATCCTTATATTCTCTGTTAAACTTGGCTGGTTCAAAACATATTACGATACAGGGCTTCATATGTTCTCATTTTCTAACCTTTATGCCCTGATATTACCTGTTATAACTCTTGCTGCAGGCATGGTGGCAGGTTATAGCAGGTATGTAAGAAGTTCAATGCTTGAAAATATGAACAAGGATTTTGTAAGAACGGCAAGAGCCAAAGGCCTCCCGGAAAGCATAATTTTAAGAAAACATGTATTTCGCAATGCCCTCCTTCCTGTCGTTACGATAATCATGCTTGACATGAGCAGCATCTTCTTCGGAGGAGCATATATTACCGAGGTGATTTTTGGGATACCGGGTCTTGGATGGATGTCCCTCAAAGCAGTTTTTTCCGATGATTATTCTGTTGTACTGGCTGTTACATTGATAGGAGCGTTTATGACATTATTATTTAACCTGATCGCAGATATCGCATATACATATTTAGATCCCAGGATAAGGTACGAATAACCAATATGAAGCTGATAACATATTATTGGGAACGCGTAAAAAGACACAGCATGGCAATGTCTGGACTGGCATTCATTATTTTTCTCATTTTGATTGCCGCTATTGGCCCATTTTTTACTGTAAGCCCGACTGAAGTGAATTTTGATGAAAAGAACCTTCCTCCTATTGGATTTTCCATGGAACAATCAAGATACAGCCCTGAAGCGGGAGGTTTAATTTCAACTTATGCCAGCGGTATATGGAAACATCCTTTCGGGACTGACGGCATGGGGAGGGATTTGCTTTCACAGCTCATTTCAGGAGCAAGGGTTTCTTTGTTTGTAGGTTTGTTCGCTACGGGTATTGCGATAATAATAGGTGCAATGATAGGTGTTTCCTCGGCTTATTTCGGAGGAATTGTAGATATTATCATGATGAGATTCACAGACATTATGATGACTTTTCCGTTCCTTCTTCTCCTTATACTTATCGTTTATATGTTCGGCTCGAGTCTGACCTTAATAATACTTACCATAGGTCTCACAGGCTGGACAGGAACGGCGAGGCTTGTAAGGAGCGAAACGCTTTCTCTTCGGACGAGGGAATTCGTAATAGCATCAAAAGCTCTCGGAGCCAGCGATCTTCGGATAATTTTTTATCACCTCCTTCCAAACACGATAAGTTCGATAATCGTTCTTGCAACCCTTTCAATCCCGGGCGCAATTCTTGCTGAATCGGCTTTGAGTTTCATAGGTCTTGGCGATCCGCAGGTAGCAAGCTGGGGAAATATTCTGAATGCGGGACAGAATGACATCCAGACCGCATGGTGGATCGCGGTTGAGCCAGGGTTCATGTTATTCCTTACTATCATTTCATTTAATTTTATCGGGGAAGGGCTTCGCGATGCTTTTGATCCAGAAAGTGAATGATGAGGATGAATATGGAATCAATCCTGTCTGTGAAGAATCTCAGGACATGTTTTTTCACACGAAAAGGAACAGTAAATGCGGTAGATGATATATCATTTGACCTTCAAAAAGGAGAATTGATGTGCATAGTGGGCGAATCCGGCTCCGGAAAAACCATAACAGCATTGTCGATCATGCGACTCATCGAAAGTCCTGGTAAAATAATTGAAGGGAAAATAATCTTCAATGGAGAAAACCTTCTTGAACTTTCATCTGAAAAAATGCAGGATGTGCGTGGAAATAAGATTGCGATGGTATTCCAGGACCCGCATTCATCACTCAATCCTGTCCTGACAATAGGATATCAGATAGTTGAGGCAATGACCGCGCATAAAAGCCAAAATGAAAAGGAAGCTTATTCACATGCGATCGAACTTCTGGAACTTGTGGGAATTCCGACGGCTAAAGAGCGATATCATGATTATCCCCACCAGTTTTCAGGCGGGATGAAACAGAGAGTGGTTATTGCAATGGCGCTGGCATGCCATCCCATGTTGTTGATAGCGGATGAGCCCACAACTGCTCTTGACCTGACTGTTCAGGCACAGATTCTTGACCTGTTTATAGAGCTTCGCAAAAATTTTTTCATGTCAATTATTTATATAACGCATGATCTTGGCGTAGTATCCGAAATAGCGGACAGCGTTGTGGTTATGTATGCAGGAAAAATCATGGAAAAAGGGAGCAGGGATGATATTCTAAATAATCCATTGCACCCATATACAACAGGATTAATAGGGTGCATGCCTTCGGATAATGGAAAAATCGTTCCTATCCCGGGAACGATTCCGAGTCTGGTAAATCTCCAGGAGGGATGTGTTTTTCATCCAAGATGTATTCATACAATGGATATTTGCAGGAAGAGGGGACCGCCTGTATATCTGATGGGAGAAGGGCATTATGTCACCTGCTTTCTTAAGGGGAATATTCATGACAGGACTTATTGAAATACAGAACCTCAGAAAATATTATCATGTCTATCACGGTTTTTTTTCAAAAAAAAATGACGAAGTCAAAGCTGTTGACGGGATTTCGTTTTCAATCCGGGATGGTGAGACACTTGGCCTTGCAGGCGAATCCGGATGCGGCAAATCCACATTAGGACGAACCGTTTTGAAGCTTGAAGAGCCGGATTCCGGAAAGATACTATTCAGAGGCAGCGATATTACAAATTCCAGAAAAGATCAATTAAAAGAGTTCAGAAAAGAGTGCCAGATAATATTCCAGGATCCAAAATCCAGTCTTGACCCAAGGATGACAGCAGGGAATTCGATAGAGGAGGCACTGGTCATTCATAATATTGGCAAAAGGGAAAAGCGTGAAAGTATTGTGAGGGAGCTGCTCTTAAAAGTTGGTCTTGAGCCGGATTTTATCACAAGATATCCGCATGAGTTAAGCGGAGGACAGCAGCAAAGGATCGGTATTGCAAGAGCTCTTGCGGTCAACCCGAAGCTGATCGTTGCCGATGAGCCTGTAAGTGCTCTGGATGTTTCAGTCCAGGCCCAGATTTTGAACCTGCTTATGGAGCTAAAAAAAGAGTTAAAACTCTCATATTTATTCATTGCCCATAATCTCTATGTTATCCGCTATATATCTGACAGGGTGGCTATCATGTATCTTGGAAAGATCGTAGAGCTTGCTGATAAGGATGAGCTTTTTGAAAATCCGCTGCATCCATATACTTCGGCATTATTGTCTTCACTTCCCAGCAGTAAGAACCGGAAAGTGTTAAAGGGTGAAGTTCCTTCTCCAGTAGACCTGCCGCATGGGTGCAGATTTCATACCCGGTGTGAAAAAAAGATGGATATTTGTGAAAGAATCGAACCGGAAATGAGGGAAATCAGGAGAGGACATTCTGTCATGTGCCATCTGTACTGAGAATTTTACCATACCGTCATGATTCGCTTGGATTAACGCAGAAAGGCGTTGTTTATGACAACGTACATGGTGTCTCGGAGGACATAGATGCGGCAAATCCACAGGTGATCGGAGGCGGCAGTATCGTAATCCACAAATAGACTTTAGTAAAGGACTTAGGCTAAGATTTGGGGCGATACTTGACATACACCCCAATATCTTTTTTTTCTAATTCTTCCAGAAGTCTCTCATAAAATCCAAGATCACGAGTGAAAAATGTGGGATATCCTAATTGATGTAACGGGGGGTATTATTTCATCATCCTTCATACCCAGAAATCCGACTATCATAATTTCTTGAACAGACGCGCCTGGAATCCGTGATATTTACAGAACCCTTCCGCATCTTTCTGGTCAATTGATTTGCTGTCAAAAGATGACAGGTCTGCGCAATAAAGTGAAAATGGTGAATTTCTTGCCACGATCTTTGCGCTTCCCTTATAAAGTCTCAATTTTACATTCCCTGTAACCCTTTTCTGGGTATTATCGATAAATGCGTTAAGATCAGCATAGAGGGGTTCATCCACAAGCCCTTTATATGCAAGCTCGCTCCATGTTTCATCAACGACCGCCTTGAAGCGCAGTTCATCTCTTGTTAGTACAAGTTTTTCAAGGTCTTTGTGCGCGGTCAAAATTATCGTCGCCGCTGGATGCTCATAGTTCTCTCTTGCTTTAAGACCGAGCACCCTGTCCTCGATCATATCCATGCGGCCGACACCGTGAGCGCCTCCGATCTTGTTGAGTTCCTTTATCAATGTGATGCCGTCAAGTGTTTTGCCGTTTATGGAAACCGGGATGCCTTCTTCAAAACCGATATCTATGATCCGGGCATCTGGCCCTTTTTCTGGTGATACCGTCCATTCGAATATCTCTTCAGGGGGGATAAAATCGGGTTCCTCAAGCCGCCCGCCCTCGATGCTGCGGCTCCAGATATTTTCATCCACGCTCCATGGTTTTGATTTTGTCGCCGCCACCGATATACCGTGCTTTTTTGCGTATTCCATTTCCCATTCGCGGGTGAGATTCATATCCCTCATTGGAGCTATGACCTCAAGAGAAGTACTTCTAAATACAGCTTCAAACCGTAACTGGTCATTTCCTTTCCCTGTGCAACCATGTGCGAGGACATGAGCTTTTTCTTTATTTGCCACTTCCACGACTTTTTTTGCGATCAGAGGACGCGCAATGGATGTGCCAAGAACATATCCTTCATAGCTGCCGTTTGCTTTTATAAGGGGGAAGATATAATCCTTTACAAACTCTTCTTTTGCATCTATCGTATAATGTTTCTGGCTTATTTTTTCAGCTTTTTTCTCCGCCTGCTCTATATCTTTTTGAGGCTGCCCGACGTCAACTGTGACCGTGATAATATAATCGCAATCGTATTTCTCTTTTAAAAGGGGTATGCACACCGAAGTGTCAAGTCCTCCTGAATACGCAAGTGCCGCTTTTTTCATAGTTGTGGCTAAATAGTGCAGAAAGATTAATAGTTTTTGATTCATATTGACCATTATGGAAAAGATCATCGCTCAGGATCTGAGAAAATCCGGCGTTACAGGGAAACAATACATACTCGGACGGAGAGATGCCGGCATCGGTACCGGGAATTTGAACATAGGAAAGTATCTTGCGTTAGATAAGTCCATGGGAGCGGAAGTCTATATTGATGCATTAAGACCTCATATTATTCTTATTTGTGGGAAACGCGGTTATGGAAAATCCTATACAATGGGAACATTCATTGAAGAGATCGCATCGCTTGGCGATGATATTCGAATGAATATTGCATGCCTTGTAATTGATACGATGGGCATATTCTGGAGCTTGAAATATGCAAATACAAAGGAAAAAAAAATTTTATCTGGATGGGGTATGTCGCCGATCGGTTTTGATGCTGCTGTTCTTGTCCCGGCCGGGAATGTTGAACAATATACAAAAATGAACATAGATGTCGTTCCATTTTCCATTTCGGCTTCAGAGATTTCAGGTTATGACTGGTGCACATTGTTTCAAATTGAACCAATAAGTGGTCTTGGGGTTTTCCTGATAAAAACCGTAGAAGATATAAGAGAAATAAGAACTAAATTTTCACTTGATGTCATTATTGATGCAATTCACAAAAGCAAGGAATCTGAAAAAACTACGGTAGATGCGGCTTTAAATTATTTCCGTGTGGCCCATTCATGGGGTATCTTCGGGAAAAAACCGGTAAGTATTCATGAAATGATAAAACCGGGTTCAATAACTGTACTTGATATCAGTTCACTGGATGACCTGAATATCAGGGGTATCGTGGTCAGGATAATGGCTAAGAAAATTTATGATGAGCGAATAAAAGCAAGACGTTCTTATGAAAAGAGGGAAATGGGAGACTATTCCATTAAGAAAGGTATCCCCATGGTCTGGATGTTCATTGATGAAGCACATATGTTCTTGCCCGGGGAAGGAGAGACACAGGCGACCAGAGTTCTTGTTAATGAATGGCTGAGGCAGGGCCGGCAACCGGGTTTATCTGCAGTTCTTGCGACCCAGAGACCTTCATCGCTTCATTCTGATGTAATGTCACAGAGCGATATAATAATCTGCCATCGTCTGACAGCACAGGATGATATAAATGCGCTTGAGGCCATACATCCTACTTATATGCGAGAGGGTATAGCGGATTCTTTGAAAAAGATGGGGGCGGAAAAAGGAGTGGCCCTGATAATCGACGATACTTCTGAGGCATCCCATATTGTACGGATGCGCCCCAGAAAAAGCTGGCACGGTGGAGATGAACCATCAGCAATGAGGGGGTGATCTCAAGAATAGTGGCGCGATTTTGTCTCTTTCAGAAATATCATATGGGGCCGCTGAGATTTGAACTCAGGTCTCATGCACCCCAAGCATGAAGGATGGACCAGGCTACCCTACGGCCCCAGGGTGCGCAGCCTAAGTTGTTATACAACGATAAAAAACTATGCATAAAAATAATCAATCTATTAAGAAACCTATAAACCAATTAAGTCAAATCTAATTATCATGAATTTCCAGGTCATTGATGCCGATTACACTTACATCGATAACAAACCCGTGGTGAGACTTTACGGTAGAGATGAATCAGGGAACAGTGTATGCTGCTCAATACCTGATTTTGAACCTTATTTTTATGCGAAAGCTGCGCCGGAAATGGCAGGTCTGCTGAAGGAGAAGTTCAGGGAACATATAAAAAAGATCGAACAAGTTGAGAGGTTCGAACCGATCGGTTATTTCGAAAAACCTGTCAGCATGCTCAAAATAGCACTTTATGACCCTAAAGGTGTCCCTGTCATTCGCGAGGATGTAAGAAAAATGGTAGAAGATATTTATGAAACCGATATCCTTTTCAGGAACAGGTTCATGGTGGATAACGGGATTGGAGGAATGAGCTGGGCAAAAGCAGAACCGGAAGGAATGCCTGCGGGTAATGATGTCTTAAGTGGAATCAAGATCATATCAAGAAAAGTCGAACCTCTGGATCTCCTGAAGAATGCGTCTCTGCGGCATCTTGCATTTGATATCGAATGCCTGCCGACAAATGGCCAGATGCCCACTGCTGAGAATTCGCCTATTATACTCATAAGTCTTGCTTTTGCGCCAGATTTCAAACGAAAGAAAACACTTGTACTGGTGGGAAAACAAATCACTATGGGCGGGGATGTTGAAAGCTGCGGCAGCGAAGAAGCTATGCTTCGGAGGTTCTTTGGGATCATAAAAGAGTTTGATCCCGATATCCTTGTTGGATACAACTCAAATAGTTTTGATATCCCGTATATAGTTGACAGGATAAGAGTTCTCAATAAAAAAGGAGCGAGAATCGAATCCCTTGCCGGGAGGGATGGACGATCGCTCTACTACAGGAAAATAGGGAATGTAACACGAGTAAGCGTAATGGGGCGCATTGCTGTGGATGTACTGCCTCTCCTTAGAAAGGAGTTTTCCCTAAAGCAGTACACTCTCAGGAATGCAGCAAAGGAGCTGCTCACTTTAGAAAAACTTGATATCCCGTTCCTTGAAATGGAAGCTTACTGGAATGATAATGGTGAGAAGCTGTCAAAATTCATTGAATATTCAAGGCGCGATTCAGAACTTGCGCTCCTTTTCCTTCTGAAGTTGAGACTCATTGATAAATACATAGCTCTTGCAAGGGTAAGCGGGACGCTGTTGCAGGATATTCTCGATGGGGGACAGACCCAGATGGTCGAGAACCTGATCCTTCGCGAGTACATGAAACATGATCGCGTACTGCCTGCAAGACCAACGGGCGAGGTGTCTGAAGAGCGTTTCGATGAAGGAGAGGAGCTTGTGGGCGCAGAAGTACTTCCGCCGAAAAAGGGTTTGCTTGAGAATATTGTAATACTTGATTACAAATCACTTTACCCGACGATCATGATGGCGCATAATCTCTGCTATACTACAGAAGTGGTTGGCGAAAGACCAGCCGATGTAATAAAAGCGCCTACCGGAGGTGGAGTCTTTGTTTCCCAGAAAATTGTAAAAGGAATAGTTCCTTCAATACTTGAAGAACTTTTGAACCGCAGGCAGGCAACCCGCGCAAGAATGAAAACAGGAAACGAAGAAGAATACAGGGTGCTTGATGCCACGCAACTTGCTCTTAAGATACTTCTTAACAGTTTCTATGGCTATTCAGGTTACACAAGGGCGCGGCTTTATAGCTTGACACTTGCAAGCGCCGTTACAAGCTTCGGGCGTGAGAATATCCTGAAAACCAAAACCCTTATCGAGGAAAACATGAAGGAACTTGTCCTGAAAGACGCAAAGGTTTTCAGGAGTAATGAAGCAAAAGGGAAGCACATAGGCCTTTCAGTTGTCTATGGAGATACCGATAGCGTTTTTGTGCATCTTCTTGATAAAGAGATAACTTTTGATGAAGCGCAGCTTGTGGGAAATTGCATTGCAGATACTGTAACAACTTCACTTGTCAAGCCAATGGAACTTGTTTTTGACTCCTTTGCCAGGCGTGCTATTTTCCTTGCAAAGAAACGCTATGCTCTCCTCATACAGGAGAAAACTGCAGAGGGCATGAAAGAAAAGATTAAAGTGAAGGGAATGGAAACCGTCAGGCGCGACTGGTGCGAGCTTACAACGAAGACTATTGAAAATGTCCTTGAACTTGTGCTTAAGGAAGGGAAAGTGGATGATGCCGTTCTTCTTGTAAAGAACACTATTAACAGCATAAAAACGGTAGATGCAAACAGTGAATTATTTGATGACCTGATACTTACAAGGCAATATACTAAGAAAGTTGAGAGCTACAAAAACAGGCAGCCCCACATAACAGTCATAGAAAAAATGCAAAAAAGAGGCATAATAGCCAATGTTGGCGATAGAATTCCTTTTGTTATCATTGCAGGAAATGCAATTTTTGTTGACCGCGCTGAGGATCCTGAATACGCGAAAAAGAAAAACCTGCCTATTGACGTTGATTATTATATCAATAAACAGATCCTTCCGCCTGTTGAAAGGATCTTATCTGATTTTGGTGTGACGAGGGAAATGTTAAGAGGAATGGGAGAAAGAAAGGTAATGACTGAAACCAAACAAAAACAATTGTTCGAATTTTAGGAGATAACTTGAAAATTCATCCAAGATGCGCACCGTGCTTATTATCCAGAGTACAATTTGAGGCCGAACTATCCACAAAAGATATTGAATTGCAAAAGAAGGCTGTACTTGTGGGGATCGAAGTGCTCAGGCGATACCTTGCTGACGGCGCACCTGCAACGCATCTTTCCACCAGGATCCACAGGGAAGCTTACAGGGTGCTCGGAGATATTGATCCGTATCGAGAGAAAAAGCAGCAAAGCAACGAAGCAGCAATGAGGCTCTTGCCGTTCGCAGTGGATTTTGTATCTGAAAAAGACTCATTCAGGCGCGCGATACTTGTATCGATTATCGGCAACTCGTTTGATTTTGGAGTTCTCGGGTTTGACGCGGATAAAGCAACAGCCAGGGAAGCGATGCAAAAGCAGATCGAGCACGGGCTTGATGTTGATGATAGCGACAAAATAAGATCGATACTGGATAACGTTGTCTATCTTGCGGATAATTGCGGTGAAATTGTTTTTGATACACTTTTATTCGAGGAGATAAAAAAGCAGAGAGGAAGGATCACGCTTGTTGTAAGGGGTGCGCCGATCCTGAATGATGTTACATTGAAAGAATTATTAGATCTTGGCATCGATAAAAAGGTTGATAGGGTACTCACTACAGGCTCCAATGCGATCGGAGTCTGCCTGAAAGAGGCGCCGCCTGAACTGGTTGAGGCACTGCGTGGAGCATCGCTTATTATTAGCAAAGGGATGGCGAATTATGAGACGATGTCGGAGTACGATTTCAGGCCGATAGCATATCTTCTGAAGACGAAGTGCGAGTCGGTTGCAGAAGCGATGGGGTTGCAGAAAAATATGAATGTGGCGAGGCTGGAGGAGTAAAGGAATGCACTGGAGGCATGAAAAAATGACTTGCCAGGCTGATAACTATTAAAACACGCATCAAGGATTCCTGAAAAAGCGTTTCTAAACCAATCTTCATATAATGGAAACAAGAAGGAGGGAAAAATATATCTCAAACCGAATATCTTGGATATGTCAATCCAGAATACCTACAAACCGTTGCTCTAAAAATTAAGCCGCTTAAAGAACGCAGTTATGAATTAATGCATTTACAGACTGGGTACCAGATTGTCGACCTGGGTTGTGGTCCGGGAACGGATACAATTCCATTAGCTGAATTTATTGGTACTACCGGCAAAGTAATCGGAGTGGATATCGATAACCAGATGATAATAACCGCTAACAAAAATGCAAAGGAAGCCGGTGTTGCGGATCGGGTAATACATAAGCATTATGACGCAATGTCGCTTCCCTTTGACTCTGACTGCTTTGACGCCTGCCGTACTGAACGTTTATTTCAACACGTGTTAAACCCTGAGAAAGTCTTAACGGAGCTGGTCAGGATTACCAGGCCAGGAGGATGGATCGTAGCAGCAGATACAGACCATAGTACATTGAGCATAGATAATTCTGTTATTGATATTGAGTGGAGATTGCGCCGCTTCCGCACAGACAAATTTAAAGGCGGCTATGCAGGTCGTCAATTGTATCGCTTATACAAACAGCAGAACATTTCAGATATCATCGTTGAAATATTCCCGTTTTTTTCAACTGACTATGCCTTGACACGATATTTTACATTATTGGATGAAGCTGAGCGTGAAGCTATTGTCGCTGGTATTATCACTAAAGAAGAACTGCAACACTGGCACACGAATCTTGAAAAAGCTGATGAAGAGGGTGTGTTTTTTTCCAGTTTCACCATGATAATGGTGGCGGGTCGTAAAAATTCTTTAAGTCCAAATACTGAGACACAACGCTGACTTAATAGGAATGGTTTTAATTTGGTAAAATGAATGATTTATTATTTAGTAGGTTTTAGTAGGTTTAATTTGTTGTTCTGGCAGTTTTCCATTCATTTCGACTCATACCGCCCTCCTGCAATCTCCCTTATCCTGTCCGCGATCCTTGACCCGACACGCTCCACTTTCATAAGTTCCTCTTGCGGCGCAGTCATGATATTTTCCACGCTGCCAAAGTGCGTGAGCAAATTCTTTGCAGCAACAGGTCCAATGCCCGGGAGCGATGACACGATATATTCTTTTACCTCGCTTTGCGAGAGGCGGCTGCGTTTTCCATGAAAAGAGACAGGCCTGTTTTTGTCTGCCTGCTCTTTTCTTGCGATCATACTGATGACCTGCGATGTCTCTGCTTCATTGAGCGTGTAGAGAGTGGGAATACGCATGAGGGCGATCGCATTAAGGAATCCCTGTATCGCCATGGGATTTACCCTCCGGCTTGAATGGAAAAACGGATCTCCACCCTCGATAATAAGAATTGGCAACCTGTAAGATCTCGATAGATCAAAAAGTTGTGAAAATAGCTCCCGGCGTTCAAGCAGGGTTGCAAAAATGTCATCAACTGTCTTTCTCTCGAATGCCACGCGATCGCTTACAACATAGTCACCGACCTCCAGAGTGGCGATCTCAATATTTGCGCCAAGCTTAACGAGCGATTCTGCCACCCTGGAGCGTATTTCCCTGTGATCAATTACTATTTTCATTTATTATACCTCTTCGAATGGCCGGTAGTTCAGCAAATGAAACGATATAGTAATGCAGAGTGTAAAGTGAAAGTATTGGATGCGATATTGACCAGCGTGGAATGAACTAATATGACCGAGAGTATTAATATAATTCAGGATTATCGATCTGTATCCTTGCCATCTCAACTGCGATCTTTGTATAATCTTTCCTGTTGATCCTTCCTTTTGTAAGCCAGCCGATAATACCTTCCTCATACCCGATATCTGGTTTACGGGAAATAGACGAAAATGCTTCCGAGATGGTTACTCCTTCAGTCACGACCTTTTCACTGCTGACAGGTGGATACTCAAAAGCAGGCCCCAGACCGGGATATATCCTTTTCCCGTCATAAATGGCGCAGCAGCAAAAATTCATGTATCCGCTTATTGTTTCCGGAACTTCTGCGATCCCATCCTCAATCCCCACAGAGAATTCGCAATCCCCAAAAACCGATCTTGCCCTGAAGATAGCGCCCTTAATGATCTCTGGAAGGCCTATGGGCTGCTCCCTGACACCTGAGATGCAGGAAATACCTTCTACGATATATGACGGAAAAGCCTCTTTTACCGCAATGATCTTATTTTTATTCAACGAGGCAACGTGGATTCGTTTTATCTTATCTGGCATAAATTACTTTACTTCATCTTAACTTTAAAGAACTTTATAAAATACTTCCATCCAGTCTTACAAAGATATTTTCTTCTTTTGGGATCTTCTCTTATCCAGTCAACAAGATAGAAAAACTGAGCTTTATATTCATCAACAGTTCCTTCAACTATTGCTGGAGGGTTCGGAACGCCCAGGCTACAAAGATATCTGATGAACAATTGTTCTCCCCTTTCCTGGGCAAGTCCGTCAATTTTCATGACAGTGAATTTATAGCCTTCATTTCTCAGCCATTCTGCTGTCTCATCATGGATGCAGCCAGAACATATCTCTATATCTTCCTCTTTTCCCACCTTCAATTTGGCAAAACCCTGTTCCACTATTCCTCTTGCACTTGAGAGATACTTCTTCTTTTTGAAGGTCTCCAGATTGAAATCCTCTATCGGCACAATGTCATAATGCAGCTCCTCTGTTTCCTTACGTATCACGATGATACCCACTCCTCCCACAGGTGTTCCCCAGCCCTGGTCATCTATCTGGATCGTCATTTATCAGGAATTCCCGGTCCATTAACTTTCTAATTGTAGGAATTACTTCTTGACTGGCTATATCTATTAGAAAGCCATCCAACATATCTTCATTTTGACCAACCTGAGTAATTTTTTGTGCGTAAATCTCCATGACCTCCCCAATAGTCCTCTTTCCATCAAAAAGGTTAAGTAAATGCTCCATTAACGGGTTGATTTCTAACATTTCCTTATTTTTAAGTGAAAGTATTAGAGACGTATCAGGAATCTCATACTTTCTTATTTCAATTTCTTCTGACAATTTTGGCTTCATATAGACGATTTCTTCGTCGGTTATCTCCACTGGCATTTTATTTAATTCCATGTACTTAGAAGTAGAAAATCCTAAGCAACCTCCCTGGCATAAACCCTCCCTGCCATATTTACAATCATAACACTTTTTCATGGGAAAAACTTTGGATTTAAAAGGTTTAAATATCATTTCATAGTATTCATAGACCTCGTTTAGAGAGTTAAATTCCTCCAATCTCTTATTAAAAAGGCCTGATGTTCCGAAACATCTCCACACAGATAGATCAGGCCCTATATCAATAGCTGGAAAGCATGTGAAGTTCCTGCGACGGTCAAGCACTTCCTTTAGCAATAGTTCTCCGAGTTCATCGGGCGAGAGCATACAAAGAGGCACTGTGTTATCCATCCTGACGCAAACGCCTGAAGCCTCAGCTCTCCTCACGAAATTCATAACAAAAGGCGTTAGAGCACTGTAATCTTCAATTGGAAGGTAGATATTCCTGGATTTACCAAAAAGAACAGGCATTGAGAAACTGAGCCTGATATTCGTGAAGCTGTGCTTTGATACTATATCAAATATATATTCACATTGAGGCACTTTTTCAAAAATGTTAAAGCTAAGAGTAACGTTTCCTCTCCCCTCTAATGCGAACAGGTTCTCTTCGATTCTCTCCAGATCCCCTGGTCCATAAGTGCCTGGATGATCTATGTTTAATAAGAAACCGACTTTTGTAGGCGATATATTTGAGAAGAGTTTATTTTTTTCATGGTTCCATAAAGCATTGCTTAATACGTTTACATATATGCCTTTTCCTAATATTTTTATCAGTATCTCCTCGAATTTCGGGTGTATTGTGGGCTCACCCCCTGCCAATTGGAGGGAACTGCTCTTGGTTTTTGCAAGAAAGTCCAGAACTCTATCCAGATCATGAATCGTAATATCAGTGTGGCTTGCTGAACCTCCGGACGAATATATCTTCTCCTTGGCAAAGCAATAACCACAGGAGCGGTTACACCTCGTGGTTATTAATAGATTAACCATAGCCCCCCTTCAAAAAAAAGATGGGGGAATGTCTTTAAATGGATCGGTCACTCTCGCCCTTGGAAAACAACCCCAATATCTTCGAATGGATAAACATTCGGTCTAAATCTTATACGACGGCCTAAAAAACTCAGTGCCCTTCCCATTTCAACTTCTCTCCAATGACCCAGAATTGGATCTAATGGATAGTAGATTGGGCCTGGCGGCAGCCTGATATCAGTCAGCGAATCTATGAACATGGCTGTTCTTTTAATTTTTTCAATATGCTCGTCACCTAAAGATACACCATTTTTTTTGCCTACTCCTGCAGGATCCTTAAGAAATTCATCTCGAAAATTTCTGTCTTTTGTAGCTTTTATAAGAAGCTCTCTCAGCCTTTTATCGTCATTTTCCATAAATATTTCCTCCCAACATTTAAATGGAACTTCGATATACATATAGTTAATGGTAAAATGGCATAAAGGAGGAATTATGAAAAAGTCTTTAGGTGCTAAAACTCTTGTTTATCCTGTCCCTGTATGGGTGATAGGAACGTATGACAATGAAAGAAAACCAAATGTAGCGACCATAGCATGGGGAGGGATATGTTGCTCCCAACCACCGTGTGTGGCGATCTCTCTTCGGAAAGCCACATATTCGTATGGAAATATTATGGACCGAAAAGCGTTCACGGTAAATGTTCCTTCCGAAAAGTACGTAAAGGAAGCAGATTATTTCGGTACTGTATCGGGTAGAAATGTGGACAAGTTCAGTGAATCCGGGCTTACGAGCGTTAAGAGCGAACAGGTCGATGCTCCATACTTGAAAGAATTTCCCCTCGTCCTTGAGTGCAAACTGATCCGCATTATTGAAATAGGATTGCACACGCAATTTATCGGCGAGATCATGGACGTCAAGGCAGATGAACTCGTTATCGGAGAAAATGGACTTACTGATATTGAAAAATTGAAACCGGTCATATATGCTACGGATACTTCCAGCTATTATGGGATCGGAAAATGTCTTGGAGAGGCATTTTCTATTGGAAAAAAGAGATAGCTCCGAAATAAATATTATCCATGAAGTCTTGAAATATGGATATATAAAGGTTCAAATGGCACTAAAGAAAAATATCGAGAAACAAAGTATTCTAATATCGGCTATCGTATTGATTATCTCAGTACTTCTATTGATAGATAAATTGCTGGCGACAGCGCCGATACAGTTAATTTTAGAGAACGGCAAGGCAGTACCGATAGAGGGAGCGTCATATTTTTCATTAAATGAAGTGGTATTTTTTATCATAATTGCATGGCTTGGGGGTATGTCTTTTCTTTATATACTTATGTTCTCCAAGGAAAAACAAATACCTGAATCCAAAGACGGAAAAATATCTGAATCAAGAATAGATCGCTCAGAAATCCCTGAAAGCAAAAACACTGCCATGTTGGCAGCCAATCTTCTAAACGGTGATGAGAAAGTATTATTCCAGAAGATACTCGACAATGATATGATATTACAGAGGGATCTGGTTTTCAAAACAGGTTTTTCAGAGCCGAAGGTAAGCAGGCTTCTTGACAGGCTTGAAGGGAGAGGTCTCATTGTACGACAAAGAGATGGGATGGGAAATAGGGTATTGATGAAATAGGATAAAAACAATTAGGTATAAACTATATAAAATCAGTTCTGATCAGCAAATAAAAATAAACAGGGAGCAAAAATATGCAAGGAATGGGAGTTGTTGATATTCATACTCACACCATATATTCAGGTTTTTCTAAATTTTCCTTTATATCATATCCGGATAGTGTAACCACTCCCAGGACATCAGTTAAGGTTGCCGAGAAACTGGGGCTCGATATTCTCTGCATAACTGATCACAACACGATCAAAGGCGCTGTACAAGCAAAGAAGTTCAATAAGGAACTGGTGGTGATAGGTGAAGAGATTTCCTCTGTTGACGGGGAAATAATCGGGTTGTTCCTCCAGGAGAATATAGATCCCGGCCTGAGCGGGGAAGAAACTATAGAACAAATACATGGACAGGATGGGATAGCCATTGCTCCACATCCATTCAGTGGATATTGCTCATGTGTGGGCAGAAAAATGAATTCATTAAGGTTGGATGGGATAGAAGTATTCAATGCTTTGCACAGGGATGGATATTCAAACGCTCTTGCACTTGAAAAATGTAATGGTCATGCAAAGCTTGGAGGAAGCGACGCGCACGCCAGTTTCATGATAGGGAATGGTTTTACTTTATTTGATGGAAGTTCTCAGGAAGATTTCCGTACAGGAATAAAAAATAAACAAACAATGTATGGTGGAAAAGTCACATCTCTTTCAGACTTCATATATTGCAGTTCACGTGTCGCATATGAATCGTCAAAGGCCATTCTGAATTCTAATGGCGTGGATTGCCCCCTGTCTGCCAGAATCTCCGAAACAAGATATTCACGGAAGATATTATATTTTCTGGGGTCTATATTATATGCATTTTCACCACTGCCGGTTGTATGTACCCTTATTGGCAATAGAATATTGAAAAATGAAGGACTCAGAATATGGAGAGATGAACACTGTTTCCCTCTGAAAAAGGAGTGATTTCATTTTTTTGAAATTGCTTTCATAAGATCTCAAAACTACTTTCAGGGGGATTTCAGGGAATTCATAAATGGTCTTTCATCTCAGGAGGAAACATGAACAAGTTAAAAATATTTGCTCTGGCTATGATCTGTCTGCTCATTATTGCTGCAGGGCTCAGGTTCGTATATTTGGATACACATTCATTCAAACTTAATGAGGATCAAAAAGTCTTCGCAATAAATGCCGCACAGAAGGGATTAAAAGATGAAATGGCAAATAACAATTATAATGCTACTGTCCAGGAACACGGGAGGATCGTGCCTTCCACAAATGGTGATAAAAAAGTTGTTCGTGTTGTTCTCACTAATGGAAATACAACATGGACCGCTCTTGTTGACATGGATACGGGGAATATAGTGGAAAAAAGCATGGTGGAACATAGTGGATGGATGACAGAGCCCGGAGAAGAAGATACCAATCACTGGGGTCATCACGGTATATTCAACCGGTGATATGATGAAAACTTTGATGGAACTGCAGGGCGTCTGGAAAATCTATCGGATGGGGGGGACTGACGTGCCTGCACTTGCGGGAATAGACCTGACAATAAAAGAAAATGAATTTACGGCTATAACAGGACCAAGCGGATGCGGCAAATCAACAATGCTGAATATGATAGGTTGTCTGGATATGCCCACACGTGGAAAGATTCTGCTTGAAGGAAAGGATGTATCGGAATTAAAAAGCAATGATCTTGCACGTATAAGAGGTAAAAAGATCGGGTTCATATTCCAGACTTTTAATCTGTATCCCACGCTGACGGCTCTTGAAAATATTCAACTGCCAATGAAGATCCATGAATTTTCGGAAAAAAAGATAGAAGACACATCAACTAAACTTTTGGTTACTGTTGGATTGGCTGAACGTGGAGCTCATTTCCCTGCCCAGTTGTCCGGAGGACAGCAGCAGAGGGTCGCGGTAGCAAGAGCGCTCTCTACATCTCCTTCTATTCTCCTTGCAGATGAACCCACAGGGAATCTTGACACCAAATCGGGAGGCGAAGTAATGGACGTTTTTAAACGCTTAAACAGTGAGGGATTAACTATAGTTATGATAACGCATGACCCCAGAATTGCAGGATATGCAGAAAGAATAGTGAAAATGCTTGATGGAAAAATAGTAGGTGAAACATGAAAAAATTCATTTTGATCTTAATGATCGTATCGACATTATTGTTCGCAGAGGTAGCATCCGCAACCTCTGGTTATCTTGTTACTGAAAGCGCACCGGTTTATCCAGGAGATATGACTTATGTCTATGTACCGATAAAGAACATGGGATTTGGCTCATATATGGAAGATGTATCGGTCAGACTTGTACCCAAAGATAATGCTTCAGCAACTGCTGTGACTATCCTTAACGATGTTTATTCATTGGGGACTATAAACGACTGGGGTGACCAGAGGACAGCAAAGTTCAGGGTCCACGTAAATCCTGAGGCTGTGGAAGGGGATTATTATTTCAATATCTATATTACCTTTATGGGGCAGCAAATAAGCAGTGGAACTCCGGCAACTCCAATGACCACCAAACTCGAGGACCAGATATTGACAATCAAAGGCAAGCCGTTAATAGTGCTCCTCAATTCTACTATCAGTACGATAGCGCCGATGAGTATCAATAAGGAGACGCTCATTTTCAAGAATACAGGTACAGGCACGGTACAGAACGCCGTAGCAGAGATAAATCTTGCAGGAGCGAATTCAGTGTTCTCTGTTCTGGGCGGAGGATCTCAATCTTCCCTCGGCAATCTGAAAGCAGGTGATGAAGTCGATATTACTTTTGACCTTGCCGTAGATATTGCTGCCCGTCCTGGCGTATATAACATACCTCTGAAAATTACCGGCATGAATAATTATTCTTCTACAGATTATATCGGAGTTGTTGTTGCAGGGACTACTGATTTTGAGATAAGTTACCAGGAGAGTCTGGGCTCATTTTCCCTCAATGTGCTAAACATAGGGGTTAATGAGGCCAGTGCAGTTGCTGTCAGCCTGCCACGTCAGAAGAATTTTTCTTTAACAGGAACTAATTCATCCGTTCTTGGTAATTTAAATCCCGGTGATTACACGTCCGCAATATTCCAGATCACAAAAACCCCTGGAACAGGAAACATCCTTGAATTGGCGATACAATATACTGACACAAGCGGAAAACGATATACACTGGCAAAACAGCTCACTGTTGAGCTAACAAGCGGCGGTGGGCAGACCGGAACAAGAACAACAGGAACGAACTATACGGTATGGGCACTTGTAATTGTGGCAATCCTTATCCTTTTCTGGCAGAGGAAAAAGATCCCGGGTTTGATTAAAAAACAAAAAATAACAGGCGAAACTAATGAGAATCTTTGATATTTTCAGTCTGTCACTGAGTCACGTTAAAAAAAGCAAAATGCGAAGCTGGCTCACCATAATAGGTATTGTAATAGGTGTGGCTGCGGTCGTCTCTATAATTTCCATAGGTGAGGGGATGCAGGAAAGTGTTCAATCCCGTCTTGGAAGTCTTGGAGCTGACCTGATCACTGTTACTCCTGGTTTTTCGAGGGCAACCGGCGGCGGTTTTGAAGGGGGGAGATCAGCTCCAGGTGCCAGTATTAACCTTACTGATAAAGATGTGAACGTTATCAGGCAGGTACCCGGTGTGCTATATGTAAACGGTATGGTTTCGGGCAGGTCAGATATGGTATCAGGTACAGAAAAGACATCAGTATCCATAAGTGGGGTTGATACTGCTGTCTGGCGCTCAATGGTCACTACACAACTTGAATCTGGCAGATATCTTCAGCCAGGTGACTCGAACTCAGTGGTCATCGGTTACTCACTGGCCCATGAGACTTTCTTGCAGCCTTTAACCCTGAATAGACCAATCATAATAGGAGACAAGACTTTCAAGGTCGCCGGAATCTTTGTTCAATCAGGAGGGGGTTTCGGAGGAGGAGGAGGAGATAATGCAGTTTTTATGACTGCTGATTACGCCAGGGATGTGATAACGACGAATATATCCAGAAACACATTTAGTTCGATCATGGTTAAGGTATCAGATCCCACGCTCGCAGATAAAGTGGCTGGAGATATCATACTAAAACTTATGCCGTCAAGGCATGTGAATCAAAGAACCAGAGATTTTACAGTCACAGCATTTGCCACAATACAGGCTCAGATAACAAGTGTGGTCCAGACCATATCGATGTTCCTTGCCGCGATAGCAGCGGTTTCGCTTATTGTAGGCGCTGTGGGCATAGCGAATACCATGTTCATGTCGGTTATGGAACGCACCAGGCAGATAGGATTGCTCAAGGCTCTTGGGGCTACAGATAATGAAGTGATGGAACTGTTCCTTATAGAATCCGGATTATTCGGATTTATCGGAGGAGTGATCGGAATAATAACCGGAATATTGATATCGGTCTTAATATCCGAAATAGGCCTTCGTGCAATAGGGCCTGGAGGGGCAATGAACGCAGTTGTCACTCCTCAACTTGTTGTATTTTCACTTGTATTCTCTGTATTCATTGGCGTGATCTCAGGTGTTGCGCCTGCAAGGTCAGCGGCAAAGATGAATCCGGTGGATGCATTGAGGTTTGAACAGTAGGAGATTTATCTGCAACATGAAATTAAACAATACTAAAATCTTTATACTATAGGGACTAATACTAGAAGCAGGGGGCAAAATATGCAGGATATAGGAGTCGCGGATATTCATACACACACCATGTATTCAGGTTTCTCGAAATATTCGTTTTTATCATTCCCGGATAGTGTAACCACTCCCAGGAAATCAATTAAGGCTGCCGAAAAACTGGGACTCAATATTCTATGCATAACTGATCACAACACGATTAAAGGTGCACTTGTTGCTCAAAAGTACAATAAGGATCTGGTTGTGATCGGTGAAGAGATATCTTCAAACGACGGTGAAATATTGGGATTGTTCCTTCAAGAGCAAGTCGATCCCGGCTTAAGTGCCGAAGAAACAATTAAACAAATACATAGTCAGGATGGGATAGCCATTGCTCCCCATCCTTATAGTGTATATTGTTCGTGTGTGGGTGAAAAAATGAACGCATTGAAGTTTGACGGGATCGAAGTATTCAATTCATTACACAGGGATGGATATTCAAATGCTCTTGCACTGGAGAATTGTAATGGGCATGCGAAGCTTGGCGGAAGTGACGCGCATGCAAGTTATATGATAGGAAACGGTTATACGTTATTTAATGGAAATTCTCAGGAAGATTTTCGTAATGCCATCAAGAATAGAAAAACAATTTATGGTGGAAAAGTCGCATCTCTTATGGATTTTGTCAATTATAGTGCACGGGTAGCTTATGAATCCTCAAAGACGATCCTTAAGTTCAACAGCGTAGATTGCCCCATGTCTGCCAGAATATCCAGGGTAAGAAATTCACGCAAGATATCATATCTGCTGGGTTCTCTCGCCTTTGCATTTTCACCTCTGCCTGTTGTTTGCACCCTGATAGGCGATAGGGTGTTGAAACATAAAGGACTTAAAATATGGAGAGATGTACACCGTTTTCCTTTGAGATAAGGATGGATTCTCAACTACTTTAACCAGCCGCGCCTGTAAAAGGCATATACTGACAGGAGCATTAGAGATAACTCAAGAAAAAATAGCTCAGTGATACTGACTGGATACGGGCTATCCACCAGATTCACTCCAAAGAGCCCGCTGATGATTGAGGGGATAAGCCCAATGCTGGTGATCACTGCAAGAATTCTCATGACGCTGTTTAACCCGATAGATACCGTATTTATATGAAACTCTATCAATGAGATCAAATTGTCTCTAACATTTTCCGATGTTTCAGACAGATAGGTTGACTCATCATAGAGAATGCCAAAGAGGGGAAGATACCCATCTTTTGAACCGGCAAATAATAGCTTCCCACTACTTATAGCTTTGAGCACCTGCGTAAAATGCCAGAGATTGCCGTGGATTTTCTGGATCTCTTTCTTGAAGTGGAAAGTATCCTCCAGAAATGAAGGACGCGCCATGCCTGCAGGATTTTCTTCCATTGCGATTTCTTTTTGTTCAAGGAGCCGCACAACCTCATCATAATCCACGATTTTTCCTCTGAAAATTGAGTACAGGATGCTAACAATAAACTTCTCTTTTTTTTCCATAACCTGGCCATCGCTGATCAGCTGATCAAATAGCTCACTTTTACCAGCGGAAATTGTGGCGATATAGTTGCCTCTGAGGATAATCAGCATTTTGTTTATTGAGAAATCGATATCCTTGATACCCGCACCTTCTGATTGCAGTTTCATATCCCTGATGAATATTGAGGTAAAGTCCTTAAAGAAGTCAATCTTTGGATAGGATTCTTTGATGATTTTACTTATTAGCAAAAACGAGGGGATTTTTAGGGCATCACTGATGATATCAATATCAGGCTCTGAAACCTCCTGTAAATCGACCCATCGATACGCAAAATCAGCCAGATGGCCAGAGAGATCTTCCTTCAATGCGCCTTTTATTGTCTTTCCATCCGTAAGAATGTTGATCTTCATCCGCGAGACCAGCGGCCCGGTTCTCTTTATGGGTCTTACCGGGATGGCCCGTTTGACCGTTCTACCCGCTACAGCAAATATCCTGGTAACCCTGAGGAGTCTGAGCAGGGGTGATGTTCTTCCGATTCCCCCAAATGGAATCCATGGGATGAAGGTTGGTAAAGTCAGGGCAACGATCAAAAGATCAAGGATATGCCACGGATTTGTGGCATATGCCCTCCTCGAATCTGCTACATACAACTTTGAAAAGTACTCAAGTGCAAAGATTACAATAATAATATAGTTCACAACTCTGAATAAGACTATCATGAAGTGTGAAAATATAAATAAAAAAGGTAAGAATATGGTCGGAATTAACAGCAATGCAAGCACTATCATCAGATGGTCTGTGAATATCTGATATACAGGGTCTCTCAACCTGAGGCGTAGCGGCAGTTTTTTCCCTGTGGATTGTGACTGCATATAAACTTTAATAGTATCCTGATGGGAAATATCCTTGGATTTCCTTCATGGATTTCTATCAATTGAAGTCGGTCTTGAAAATTATTATAACTCAAATTCTTCAATAAAACCCAGTATTAATTTGTATTTATCCAGATATCTAAATCCTTTATCAGTCAATGTCAGGAACTTCCTTTCATTTTCATCAGTAATCTCCTTGATCAAACCCTTTTCTAATAATTCATTAAAGTATTCTGAAAAACTTTGTGACGATAGATTCGAATGTCTGAGCAAAGGAGTAGGCTTTATAGAATTATGATGATTTCTAATAATATTTAAAATATCAAATATCATCTCCAGACGATCTCTTTTGCGCTTTATTTTGTCCATCTGGACACCTTTTGGTAGATTATTCCGATCACTGCAATAGATATTATCTCTAAGATAGTATGTATTTCAAATGGAATAAATCTTCGTGGACCTAAGGCGAGGAGATTAACTATCCAGAACAGGAAAAACAAAAAATATAAAATAAAAAGCTGGGAGATCTTTCTTGATCTGCTGTAAATATATATAGCCATTATTATTGTGAAAATGAGTAACACTGCCTGTGCTTCTATAAGAAGATCCGATGATCTTGAAAAAAATGTGATTCCGGATATTATAATGGCAACAGCATTTGATAATATTAACACATGTTTGATCTGCAGCTCCTTCCAGATCATGCTGTAAGTCAATGAGAGAATACCCATTGTGCTAAAATATCCATTAAAAACCAAAGGAAATATCCTGAAAATATATCTTGAAATATCGATATCAAATGTCATTCCCATTAGCATCACAAAAACAGATAAAAATCTAAACAGAAAGGCCAGACCGAAGAATAAAAAAGTGATCCTGAAATATTTTATTCCCTCATACTTTGTAAGATCATATATTTCTCTTGTTTTATAATATATTGAAAAACAAATAAATACAACTATTAATGTGTAGCTAAGTTCTACGAGCAGTCTCGTTGGGTCAATCAGATGATATGGGGACATATATGATCTATATTTTTCCTGAACATTGATAAAAAAAGTGGACTTGTAGTGTACATTTTACCTTCTCTTCTCTTATAAGTGTGTTCTGATAATATAGTGTTCGAGGTGACTCAAAAATGAATAGAAAAAAATTATATGGTTTGCTGGCTATCACAATAGTTGTAGCAACCATCGGGTCAGTCGCGGCATATGGAGGGAAATTCCCAGGAATTAATCCCCAGAGCAGAGATAATATAACAAATGCTATAAAAACAAACAACTACAATGCCTGGCAAGCAGAGATGTCCGCACAATTGACGCAGGACAATTTCAATAAGCTTGTGCAGAGATATCAGACAATGTCCCAGAAGTATGGAAACATGTCTGAAAAGCAAGGAACAAGGTTTTATGGAAGACAAGCCTTGAATGCAGAAATGATCCAGGCGATAAAAGATGGAAAGTACGATGCATGGAAAACAGCTGCAGTGAATTCGAAATCTCCGCTGGTATCAAAGATTACCAATCAGGATGAGTTCAATATACTTGTTCAGCTTTATCAGGCAAAACAAGACGGAAATAAGACGAAAGTAATGGAACTAAGTCAACAGCTTGGATTGCCCGCAGGAAATGGCAATCATAAAATGTACAGGCATTTTGGAAGATGAAGGTTGATAAATCACAACCTTCTCATGTTATTGTATGATTCACCGGAAAGGAAATCTGATATATGATTAAAAAAACATTAATATTATTACTTTTTCTTGCAATAGCAATTCTGTCAGTAGTCCCGGAGTCTTTTGCACGGCCCCAGTATGTTGCAAATCTAACAACAGTATATGGCGATGATTCATGCAGCACCTGCCATGTCATAGCTTCAGGCAGTGGAATGCGCGACTCCAATGGAACATTCGGACAGCAAAACCCTAACGGGACTTATGTCCCACGCAATACCAACAGAACACCAGGGCAGCGTCGCTCAAATGGAACGTTCGGAATGCGTAACTCAAACAGAACGTTCCCGCGCAACTCGTATGGGACCTTATTTGAGAACCAGCCTGACCATGCTACTGATCCCGGTGCAGCCCTGATAGCTATCGGGCAGCCACCTGCAGCAACGGCAATCCCCCCTGCAGATACAGCAGTGACGGCCACAGGGACTAAAGCGGCTCCAGGACTCGGAATTGTGTTATCCCTTGTCGGATTATTTACATGTGCTCTCCTGGCCAGGCGGCATAATAAATGATGGAAACTATAATGGAACTGCAGGATGTCTGGAAAATTTACAGGATGGGCGAAGTGGAAGTTCCAGCACTGAAAGGAATAAGTGTTAAGATAAAGAAAGGCGACTTTGTGGCTATCATAGGTGCATCGGGAAGCGGCAAGTCCACAATGATGAACCTGATAGGCTGTCTTGATATTCCCTCAAGAGGGAATATCTATCTCAAATCGCAGGATATAAGCTCTTTAGGCGAATCTGACCTGGCATCATTCAGAGGTAGGACTATTGGTTTCATTTTCCAGCAATACAACCTGATCCAATCAATGTCTGCTTTTGAGAACGTGATGCTTCCACTGGAATTTTTGGAGTATAATGACCAGAAAGCAGCGACAAGAACAAGAGAAATTTTGACACTTGTGGGACTGGGCGATAAGATGCATCACAGGCCAACACAACTTTCTGGAGGTCAGCAGCAAAGAGTGTCCATAGCAAGATCCCTTGTGAGTGATCCTGAAATAATTCTTGCCGATGAACCGACTGGAGCCCTGGACAGTGTTACAGGCAGAGAAGTCCTGGATATGCTTCGCAGATTATGGGAAGAGCAGGGAAAAACGATCATCATGGTCACTCATGATCTTAATCTGGCGAAATATGCTCACACAAGAATTGAACTGAAAGATGGGGAGATTTTGAAAATATCTGAAAATAATGAGGTAAATAAGAAATGAAAAAAATAATGTTCCCAGTTATGCTAATACTGGTATTGATGGCTTACGCACCTGCAGTTAATGCGGCGCTGGCAGACTCGACAGTACTATCGATAAGCCTTGCAAACTATGACCCCAATCCTGCTATCGCAGGAGATACTGTAGATGTACGCATAGGTATCCAGAATATCGGCGGTACCACTACTAACGATCTTATGCTGGAAATTGTACCAGAGTATCCTTTTGAGCTTGTACCAGGTGAAAACGCCGTCCAGGATGTAGGAATAGTTCAAGAGTATCAGGCGGATTCTACTCAAAATATAAAAGTCGTAACGTACCATATGCAAATAAACAAAAACGCTCCGGCAGGAAGTTACGAACTCAAAGTTAAGTATTATGAGCAGGGTTCAAACGAGGTGACTCAGAAAAGCCTGTCCCTTGAAGTAAAAAGCAAGGAAAGCGCTGAAGTTATACACATTGACCAGACGATGCTCGTTCCTGGAAAGCAAAGCAGCTTAAAATTCACAATCAATAATGTCGGGAATGCTCCATTGAGGGATTTGACTTTCAGCTGGGCGAATGATGATAAGATAATCCTTCCAGTCGGAAGTGACAATACCAAATATATCAGGTATATTGATATTGGCAATGGCACTGACCTGGAATACCAGGTGATGGCAGATACTAATGCACAGCCGGGATTATATAAACTGAACTTATACCTGACTTATGAAGATTCAATGTCAAATCAAACGAAAACAATAAGCACATTTGCCGGAGTTTATGTTGGCGGAGGAACAGATTTCGATGTGGCATTCTCGGATAATACAAATGGCCAAATGTCTTTCAGCGTCGCAAATATTGGAAGCAATCCTGCAAACTCGGTATCAGTGGTTATTCCCGATCAGCCAGGCTGGAGTGCAAGCGGTTCAAATTCAGTTATCATAGGCAATCTGAACAAAGGAGACTATACGGTTGCAAGCTTCAAGTTGCAGTCCATGATAAGTAATATGACTTCCATGACTTCCCAGAATAGATCCTTCAGAAACAATACCAACTTCCAGGGAAGGTCTATGCAAAGACAAACAAATAGTTCATCTGATACATTGCTCATACAAATAGCTTACACCGATACCAGGGGAGAAAGAAATGTCGTTGAAAAATATGTCAAAATCGGACTGCAAAACATCGCATCTGCTGATGGACAAGCCGGTTTTCAGGGACGAAGAGGAGCCGCACAACAAACAAGTTTTCTCTCTAATAACATGCTGTATTTCCTGGGAATAACGGTGCTTGTTGGTGCTGTTGTAGTCCACAGGAAGTACAAGAGCCGCAAACTGCTTGATCCTGGTTTCAAAATGAAGGATTTATTCAAACACCAGAAGAAATGATAATTTCCTGCAGGTTAAAATGAAGCTTAAGAAATGTTCTAAACATGCATTCAATATGGTTCTGCACAGCAAGCTGCGAAGCTGGCTGACTATAACTGGCATAGTTATAGGTGTTGCTGCGGTTATTGCGATCGTATCAATAGGCGATGGGATGCAACAAACGCTGAATGCGCAACTGAACACTCTTGGGGGAGATATTGTGACGATCTCGCCAGGCGCTGAACGGGGCGGGGGCATGTTCGGCATGAGAGGCGGCGGGGGAGGAGGCGGTTCTTCCGGACCTCAGGCAACGACCAAAGAAATAGTATTAGGCAGGAGTGATCTCCAGGCTTTGAAGGGTTTATCGGATATTGCTCTCATAGACACAAATATCAGAGGTAGCGTGAATATATCCTATTTTGGTAAAACAGGCAAAGTATCTGTAACAGGCGTTGACCAGAAAGTATGGTCTCAAATCACGACCTCTACTATACAAACTGGCAGGACGCTTGATTCTGCTGATCAGAATGTCATAGTTATCGGGGGAAATCTCGCATCCTCTTATTTTGACCAGCCAATCGGGATCAATAAGATGGTAACGATAAACTCCGCTGCCTTCAGGGTTGTGGGAATTCTTGATGACCAGACCACCAGTGTTTACATGCCGATCCAGATGGCATACCAGGTGATCCCTGACAAGACGACGGATATCTACGACACACTTGTTGTAAAGATCAAGGACCAAAATCAGTTAGACGCATCAATCTCGAATATCCAGGACAAACTTATGATCTCAAGACATGTTACTCAGAATAAGATGGATTTTTCAGTCACTTCAAGAAAGGAAATGCAGCAGGCAAGAGCAGCTACGATGAATTCAATGAGTACTTTTCTTCTTGCCATAGCAGCAGTTTCATTGATCGTAGGTTCCATAGGGATAGCAAATACTATGTTCACTTCTGTCCTTGAGAAGACTAAAGAAATTGGAATAATGAAAGCTATCGGTGCACGTAATCAAGATATTCTGCTCATATTCCTGTTCAATGCAGCATTTATAGGACTCGTAGGAGGGATCCTGGGCATAATCCTTGGAACAATGCTTTCAGGCTTCATGCCTGCTCTTATGGGAGGTCTGCCAATGGCAAGAGGGACCGCAATAGTCACATTAAACTCGATAACTATGGCATTGTCTGTATCGGTTTCAGTAGGAATACTTGCAGGAATAATTCCTGCGTACCAGGCATCAAAATTGAAGCCTGTTGATGCGTTGAGATATGAATAATTGTTAATAATTATAAACAATGACAAACTTTATGTAATAAAAATTCGTAATATAACGAACAAGGACTCACTATGGATTTCGTTGAACGCGTGAGAACAAATCTGGAAGGAAAGCTGCGGATAGAGGACGGTAACTGCGGAACCACCCACAAAGTCTTAAAAGAGATATCTCTGCTTGGAGGAAAAGCGGTAACCTGGGAGAGACCCGATGGTGTAGCATCAAAGATATATGACGACATGGGAAATGTTGTGGGCGAAGGTGAAGGGATTACCTGGCCTCCTGCCATCCTTTTTGCAATGGTTGAAGGAGGTTTCTTCCCGGATGCCATAGAATCTGAATTGATCAAATCCCTGCAATGCATCATCGATATGGAAAAAGTTGCTGATATCTACGGTTACGGCAGGGTTGTCACACCGGTAGCTGCCGCTTATAATCAGGTCTGGAAAGATGGCGGATATGTCACTATCCGGCGAAATTCGTGGGGCGTCGAAGTAGTATTCATAGATAAAGATAATAAAGAGATGGCTGTCGGGCCGATTTCCTACTGCCCCACATGCGGCACTGCTGCCACTATACCTCGCGCTCCAGCTCTTGCTGCAAAGATAAAAGAAGAACTGAAAGATAAACGCAATACCGGAAAAGACAAATTCGAGCGCGGGATGGAGAACTGGTTTTTCATCAAGAACGACAGGGTGTGCTGTGAGATAAAAGAACAGGGCAAAGTGATCGGGAGAGCCATGAAATGCTGCATCGCTTATGCCGGTGTTGTAGCTGAAGTTCATGCAGGGATCGCAGGACCGAAATGGAGTGCATTATTTAAGGAATATTGTAAGATATGCCCTACAAAACTTTGCAGGAAAGGAAAAAATGCAGGACAGGAGGGAAATAATCTACTTACAGCACTTGAAAAGAAGAATATCAGGACCGATGTCAGGATGGACACATATATTACGGCGCTTGCGAAAAAAGACAATGAACTTATAGGACGCGGTATCGGAACGGTTTGTGCTTTTTCTTCTTTAATGTATGCGGCTGCAAAATGCATCCAGTTAAGGTCTGAGATCGAAGTGGTCAGGGACTGAAAAACGATGCATGAGATATCAATAGCAGGAGCCATCTTTGATGCTGTTATTGATGCTGCCGGCAAGAATAATGCTACCAGGGTGAAAGAGATTTTTATTGAGATAGGTGAATTGACCGCATTAAATCCCGGGCAATTGAAGTTCATCTTTGAAACTATCTCAAAAGGAACCGTGGCAGAAGACGCAAAATACGATATCAAGGTCATTAAACCATTGATAAATTGCCGGAAATGTTCCTATAATGGTCAGATCGAATTTTTTGAACGGCTTCATTTTTTCCTTCCTGTAATAAAATGTCCTCAGTGCGGTGACATTGATGTTGTATTAAAGGAAGGAAGAGAGTGCTGTGTTAAGAAGATCAGGATAGATTAAAAAATGGAACTAAAAGAGATAATTTCGATCCTTGAGGGATTGGCGCCTCCTGATCTGGCTGAGGATTTTGATACGGATCGCATTGGACTTGTTCTTGATAGGGGGAACCGGGTAAAAAAAATTGCCGTGGCCGTTGATCCGACCGATGCTGTTCTGAAAGAGGCGAAGCGTCTTCATTGTGATCTTTTGATTACACATCATACATTGATATTTGATCCGGTGAACCTTAT
Source organism: Candidatus Methanoperedens sp. (assembly GCA_021409285.1). Taxonomy (GTDB): domain Archaea; phylum Halobacteriota; class Methanosarcinia; order Methanosarcinales; family Methanoperedenaceae; genus Methanoperedens. The sequence goes on from JAGFND010000004.1 coordinate 43,532, forward strand.
CTCAAAAAGACTATCTGATTCATTGAAGATCGCTATAGATAACGATATTTCCATATACACGATGCATACGAATTATGATAAAGTAGCAGGCGGAGTAAATGACATACTTGCAGGCCTGCTTGGCCTAAGCAATATAATTTCTCTACCACTTGGACGTATAGGCGAAATAGAGCCCTGCAATGCAAATGAATTTGCCAATTTTATTTCAAAAAAATTGGATACACATGTTCAGTTCACCGGAGAGGGTACGATCGGGAAAGTAATGGTCGTCGGAGGAAGTGGATTTCGAATAAAATACATCGACATTGCACATGAATATTGTGTAGATGCTCTTGTGTCAGGTGAGCTGCGCCATGACGCGATCCTTTACAGGGAAAAACTCTGTTTTTTCGACGCCACCCATTATGCGACCGAAGCGCCGGCCATGAAAAAATTATGTGAAAGGCTGCCTCTGGAATCGTTCTTCATTGAAGACAGGCCTGTGGTGAACGTACTGTCCCACATGTAGCCCTCACTTTTATAAATTTTAATATGCAGTGGTAGGGGGTATCAAAGCTGTATTCCAAGAAAGTAGTATAGAATATGACAATCTACGGTTCTGTCCTATACATTAGTTATATAAGGTTTGAATGTGTATTTGTGCTTGTGTGTTTGGCTGCTACCAAACATAAATAAAAAAGGAGTCAACATAAATATGGCTACACTGAAAGTAACGAAGGGAATTAATACGACTGTTTTGGAATATGATGGCACTTCAGATGAAGTAAAAGAGATGATGATCAGCATACTTGATTTACAACCAAAAAGTATTGTGCCAATAAAAGTAGAGCAGATTAAATCAATCGAGTCAAGTCCTATAATACCTGTTGATAGAGCTAAAGTGCAACTCCCTACCAAAGATGAAGTGATAACATACCTATCTACTAAGCCCGATTTTGAACACAACTATGCTGATTTACAACAAAAATTTTTGGGTAAACGACTTAGTTCGAGAGGTACTGACAAAAAACTGTATCTTGCGTTTGACGGAATTGTAAGACGTGCTAAAGATCAGATAGCTAAAGAGCATAATTCCGAATGGAAAGTAACAGGGCATATTGATTTAGGCTTTAAAACCCATATTTCTATATTTAAACTTGTTAAATCAGAAGGAGCTCAACCAAGTATCCAAACTCCACAAAATTTAGAAGAACAAACACATCCCAATTAGATAAGTGGGTATAAAATCATAAGAAAGCCGCCGTAGCCAAGAGGCCAAAAGCGATCGACTTAAGATCGGTTTTTCCCTGCCAGGAAATCGAGGGTTCAAATCCCTCCGGCGGCGCTCTCTTATTTCCAAAAAAGTGTTTTGGAGTCAACTTTCTTGGTACAAGTAGCAATAGTGATTATTTATATATAAAGGTGTGTTTGTGCCTTGTGTTTTTAAGTAGTGTTTAGGTACCTCGTTCATAACCATATGAGCTTATTGTTTACCCTTCTTCGGTACATTCCAATAAGGGCTTTTGCATTTAGGGCATACTCTTGGTTCTTCTTCGCCTCTAGCTACCCATTCATGATTGCATCGTTCACATTTAAATCCATCAAGTGTAATTTTTGCCATACCGATGTGTATATTATTATTGATATATAACTTTAACGGTATTACCAAAAAGTATTTATAGATTACTTACCTAATAGTATATTACTATAAAGTAAGTTTAAGGTGATTAAAATGTTAAACAATACAACATATCCGCACGTCATAGGCACAAGGGAAGACAGAGGAAAAGCAATTGCAGAAAAAGACGGGACAGATAAAACGAATTGACGACTACAACTATAAAGTAAAATCGCAATCAAAAGACATACCTTACAACGTGATCTTAACAACAACTATCGGATGGAAATGCACATGCCCAGATCATGAGACAAGAGGTGTAAAGTGCAAACACATATTTGCGGTTGAGTTCAGTTTTAACTTGAGACAAGAAGTCAAGAAAAGCGTTGTAATTGAACCAATAGTAATATCAGATTGCCCTATCTGTAATTCAACCAACCTTAAGAAGTTCGGTATCAGACACAACAAAAGCGGAGATATCCAGAGATTTGTATGCAGTGATTGTAATAAGACCTTCAGCATTAACATAGGCTTTGAGAGGATGAAACATAATCCACAAGCAGTAACAACAGCAATGCAACTATATTTCAGTGGTAAATCGCTCAGGAATACAAAGAATTCACTCAAACTGCTTGGTGTTCATGTATCGCATCAGACTGTTCTTAATTGGATAGGCAAGTACACACAGTTGATGAAAAAGTACGTGGATAAATTGAAACCGCAAGTTTCCGATACTTGGAGAGCCGATGAAGTGTTTATCAAATTCAGTGGAAATATGAAATACTTGTTTGCTTTGATGGACGATGAACCAAAATATTGGATTGCTCAGGAAGTCGCTGATACAAAGGATATGCACGATGCGAGACATCTATTTCATGCAGGTAAAGAGGTGACAGGGAAGAGACCTAACACTCTAATAACCGATGGATTACCAGCTTATCACAATGCATTTAACAAGGAATTCTATACCAAATCACGCCCTCAATCCAAACACATCAATGCAATAAAACTTGATGGGGATATGAATAATAACACAATGGAAAGAGCCAACGGGGAAGTACGAGATAGGGAGAAGGTCATGAGAGGATTAAAGGTGACGGATACTTCGATTCTTCCAGGCTATCAAATATTCCATAACTTCATGAGACCACATCAGAGCTTAAAAGGTAAAACACCTGCTGAAGCGTGTGGGATTACAGTTGAAGGGGAGAATAAGTGGATAACATTGATTCAGAATGCATCTGAACATAATAAAAATAATTGTGTTCAGTAAAAAATATTTTACCGCCCAAAGTTGTTGTTATATTTTGAATATTTTGCAAGGCAGTTTATAAATCGTTATACTTAGCATCATTCTACTAAAATATATCTGTCGCATAAAATGAATGTTTATATACTATAGTCACATTAGTAGATTCATGACAATTTGGTTAAAACCAAAATATTCTAAATCCGCGGTAAATCATGCAGGAGATGTTTTAATTCGGAAGAATAAAACAATAGATGAACTATTTGAAGAAAGTGAAGCATTAGAAATTTTAGATAATTGGAGATCAATTCATAGCTATCCAATGCATGTTTTTAAGATAAGGTTAAAGAGAAAAGCGATGATAGTGGATAAAAATGCGTTAACTGTACAACGTCTAAAGCGTGTTCCTGCGATTACTAAAAAATTACAGAGGGAATATAACGGACGCCCTGCAACAATGACACTCTCTCAAATGCAAGACATCGGTGGGTGTAGAGCTATTTTATCGAATGTTACTTTAGCAAGAAGACTATGTGATTTTTATTACATGAAAGGGGATTTGAAGCATAAACGAGTAAAAGTAAATGATTATATCACAAATCCGAAAAACGATGGATATCGGAGTATTCATTTGATTTATAAGTATTTATCCAACAAACAAGGAAAGAAAGATTATAATGGATTACTTATCGAAGTTCAAATAAGATCAAAACTACAGCATCTATGGGCAACGGCTATTGAGACGGTGGATTTATATACTCGCCAAGCAATTAAATCCAGTGAAGGAGAAGAAGAGTGGATGGAATTCTTTAGATTAGTCAGTTCTGCATTTGCTCAAATAGAAAATTGTCCGCGTGTTCCAAAAACTCCAATCAATGAAAAAGAATTATATTTAGAAATCAAGAGAAGACAAGCAGAATTAAAAGTCATATCAGTAATGACGGGTTGGATGAAAGCAATCAAAATTCTTGAAGAAAGGGTAAAACAAACCCCTAAATTGCAATATTTTTTATTAGAATTAGATATTGTGGGAAGCAAACTTAGTATTTCTTCTTATACGAAAGATCAAGAAGAACAAGCGATCAAAGATTACGCAACTTCTGAAAAGAAAATTAGTGGTAAACGAGAATATGATGTTGTTCTTGTCGGGGCAGACAAAAGCGCAGATTTGAGAAAAGCATATCCAAATTACTTTGTAGATGGAACAGAGTTTTTAATAAATCTTCAGAAAATTATAAGTAAATATTAATTATACTAAATCCATCAACCGAGTTTTGACAGTCTTCCCGAACAACCGACAACTTGACAGAACCCTTTGTCCGCAAAATATATCTATGGACAAATTAGATAGGTTGTTATTCTGCTTTCAATTCAAATAAATAGTAAAGTGAAATTTTTTTTAAACAGGCCTTGGCCTTAAGTCCGAGGTTTTGACTGCACCCACGCTCGTTCTCATGCTCGGTTTAAGACGATTCAAATTTAAAGCAGCAATTTTCAAATTTCAAATAGGCGCTAACAATAACGAATATATTAATAGCCTGCGTATACTATTAAACAAAAAGTATATGGAAAGTAGTATAAGAATAAAATCCCAGAAATAAAAAGTTTTTAACTATCCAATGGAAATAATATGAACATCGTTTACTTCTCGCACAGCTATAGAGAAGAAGATAGAGGCTTAGTTGAATATTTCGGTGAGCTTATCCAAAGTCAGGGTCTTATTCCGAGCTTAGATCCACCCTCGGATTCAGTAAATGCGGCAAAACTTGAAAGACATTTAAATAATAGCGATGGAACAATACCTTCGCCATTAATCAGCCTCGATGGACGCGTAGCGCCTGGGCATCCGGCCGGCGAGGCCGCGCTGCTCGCGGATCCACTCGTC
>JAGFND010000040.1 GCA_021409285.1 Candidatus Methanoperedens sp.
TCAAGAAATTTGCAATACTCTTGAGATGAGTGAATTTCTGGTAAAGGAATATATCGTAATAATTGAGGAACATAATAAAAAGGAGGAAAAAGTTAATGCTAATGGAATTGTGTAAAAAGTGGGACGTCAAATGTCGTCATTATCAATTAACTTATGAGCAACTTAACCAGACAATTCATCTTTCTCTGCTGGGCGATCTTCATCATCTACTGGATAGTTGCCTCTTTTGGGGTCAAGCGCACGGTCGAGAAACAGGCGGGATGGCGGCGTATTCAAATTCTTCTGATTGCAGTGGCGATTGCCTTTTTTATGATTAACCATGACGCGATCCTGTGGTCATATACGCTCACGATCGGCATTATCGCCGACATTGTTACTCTCATCGGTCTCATCATCATACTCTGGGCGCGTACTGTTCTTGGCGGCAACTGGAGCACCGCTGCTGTCTTGAAGGAGAACCACGAGCTTATTCAAAGCGGCCCCTACAGCTATGTGCGCCATCCGATTTATAGTGGTCTTATGCTTATGGTTCTTGGCGTAGCAATCTTCTACGGCCACGCGATCGGCTTCGTCGCATTAGCCATTTCCTTTATCACCTCCTGGCTCAGGGCACGCGAGGAAGAGAAGCTTCTCACCAGGCATTTCCCTGATGAGTACCCCAATTACAAAGCGCGTGTTAAAGCGTTCATCCCATTTGTATTTTAGGGGGACAGGTGATATTTACACAGAATGTATTGTACTTTTCAAGAGAACACCATTAGCCCAGTAAGTTCCTGTATCACCAGAAGGCAATATGTCGTATGTATAATCTCCCTGATATGGTACAAGTTCTGCAAGTATTATCCTTGCACCATCTAACGTATCGCCCACTACTATACTTCCAATAGGTCTGCCATCAGCCAGAGGATGACTGGGTGAGACATAGACTTGCCGGCCGTCATCGAATTTGGTGTGACTCATTTGATGGTTTTTCACATGTACTTTTGTGGTTTTTAGGACTTTAACGATTTGCCTGGAACCATGGATATCAGATGTCCATACTGCATCTCCTTCATGTATAGATTTTACAGAAATATAGCCATATGGTGTATCAATAGTAGTATTTTCTGATAGGCAGATTGGGCATGGTCTATTCGTATCTATTTCCTTTGAAAAAACAGCTTTATATGTTGGTGGATATGTTTGTAATTGAATAATATTCGTTAAGGTAAGAGTCACAGTACATCCGTTGCTTACACTTTGTCCATAATATAGTCTTATAGGAGTTCCTTGATTGGTTGCAAGTGGATATTCTCTGAAGCTTAGACCTTCTATATGGTCAGAGTATATTTTTTGCACAAGTAATGGGCCGTCACGTTCGCCTTCTCCAAGAGTAATGGTGTTTGCTGGTATAGGTGTTGGCTCAGGAGTCGGTGAAATTGGAATTGGAATTTGTGGATTGTGAGAAATGAATATCGATAAGGTCAGAACTGCGAGAATTATTAAAATTAATGATATGTATATTTTCTTAGTCATTTATAGTTTCATTTATTCTTTTTACTATTATCCGTTCATGGTATCGTTGTCAAGAATGGTTTTTTGTCTCGCTTACACAGAATCTGGACCACATTGCGTCCGGAAAATGCTGCCGGCGGCAAACCACCGCCTGGTTCGACCCACTGTCCTGCCATATAAAAATTATCAAGTCCGGGCAGGGTTTTGCTCATGCGCAGGCTATGCGTTTTTGGTGTTATCATCCATCCCTCAAAAGTTCCCTGCCAGTTGCCAGTATAACGATGGAAAGTAACCGGCGTTGCAACATCATGCATCTCAACCTTAGAAGCCAGCCCTGGAAAACGCCTGTCGAGCACAGCAACTACCTGATCAGCGATATGTTCCTTTTCTGCATTGTAGCGATTAAGGTCATCACGCAATGATTTCCAGTACGCATAATCAGAGAAGAACATTACCTTCACTACTGACTTGCCTGCAGGGGCAAGAGTAGGGTCAAAGTTGTAGAAATGCACACCTATCCGGCGCCATTCCTTACCGGCGATGGTGATTGGCTGATCGAGAGGAAAGTTAATCCCGGTTACTGTATGAGGAATCTCTTCAAACGATCGGTTTACCCCCAGAGCAACATGGATCAATGGTGGAAATATGGGCAGGTTATCATAATAGCCCTTGATCGTTTCGTCGGCGTACCTGCCATCAAGCATGTTAAAAATGGTGGTATAGCCGTCTGCTGCAGATATGATATAATCGGCTTTATGCACACTGCCATCCTCCAATTTAACTCCAACTGCTCGGTCATTTTCAACTAATATCTTAGTAACCCGTGAGTTATAGTGGATCTCACCTCCAAGGTCACGGTAACGCTGTTCGATATTCCGGGAGAATTCTAATGAACTCCCGACTGGATATCCTGCCACTTTCTTATGCATCCACGCAAGGGTCATAAGCAAGAATGATATTGGAAATTCCGGGAGCCAGATAACAGGAAAAGCCTCGCAAAGCAAGGGATTTTTAAAACGTGCTGCAAAATCCTGAGTGGATATCAAATTCCATTTCCTGACGCTGAGCATGAATGGAAGCATCTTTATCAGAAACTTAAGACCATCAATGAAACCATACAACTCCGGTGCTTTATCTACAGGCAATTCAAAGCGGGTGCAGGCACGTATGCCTTTGATGAACTCTTTAATGATATCCTTATCCTCAGGTGCAATCTCCAACATGTGTTTCTCAAGGCGGTCGATGCCCGTGTAAAGAATAAAAGTCTTGCCGTCAGCGCTTTCGAATCGCATAAATTCTTCATGGTCAATGATTTGCGGCTTCTGGACGGCACCCAGTTCTTTCCATATTTTATAAAAGCTTGATTCTGGACCAGAGCCAACCAGCCAGTGCAGGCAGCCATCAATAGTATACCATTTACGTTGCCAGGAAGTACACAGTCCACCCGGTATATTGTGCATTTCAAAGATCCTGGTATTATAACCGTTCATCCGTCCATAGCAGCCGGTTGACAAACCTGCTATACCGGCCCCAATGATAATTATTGACTTATTTACCATTTTCACTCCTCAATATTATAAATACCTGAAAACATTTCAAGATATCGCCTATTTGGTTCTGCTCAGTCTTGGTCGGTGGGATATAAGAGGAACATAAGCATTTATTAAAGCATAATTTACTATCGAAATTGTTCCATGATGATAAGGTGACAAAAGTATGGCAGAAAAGGAGGACTGGGAAGTCAACATGAATCCGAATACTCCAAGTTTTTCTGACCGCTCGGTCCCTGCACCGAATTATGAGTATAAATCAGTCATTATTTCCTTGATCTGGGGACATTGTACTCAACGCGTCAATTCCAGTAGCATGTTACTTTTTTGTAAAGAGGTTTGTTTCACCATCAGAACTAACAGCACTGATAGCAGCTACCACATTTCCAGTACTTAAAAGCACCTATGACCTGAAACGGAGCCGTGAAGTTGACCCGGTACCTGTGCTAGTATTACTCGGAATAGTAACAAGTATACTGGCACTCTTTTTGAGAGGGGATCTGCGTATGTTACTTATAAGAGAATCTTTTATTATGGGAGCATTTGGTATTGCTTGTTTGATTTCACTTATATTCCCGCGGCCGATTATGTTTTATTTTGCACGTTTTTTCATAGCAGGAAAGGACACCCAAAGACGGGAGGCATTCAATGCCAGCTTGCAGGATCCCGCCGTGCTGAGGGGACATCGACTCGTGACTTTGGTTTGGGGTCCGATACGCCCAGGCTTATCAGCAACATGCAGGAAGCTATGCTTGGAAAGCTTGCAGAAGCAAAAACCGCTTCCGAGTTTTACATGAAGATAACCGAAGCCATTGGAGTATTGCGGGAATACACAAGAAAAGTGCTTGACAATGAATGTGCCCTTGTTGATATGATATTCAAGACGCATATTTCAAGAGGTTGTGATGACTACAAACAACCAGACGGCTGCTCTGAAGCAGCTTGAGGCCGGAAGGTATAGAGACGCTGCCAGGGCAGAGCATACGTTACTTAATAACGGACCATAAATCTAGAAGCTACCAGGATAGGGTAATAATACGGGAACTTGCAGACGAAAACACACAGTACGACAGGGTGAAATATTACGAATACCTGCTCAGGGCTTTTCTCAAGATATTTCCTCCTTACGAATAAACTGGTCAGTCTAAAATGCCCCATCCTTATTCGGCGAATCAGCTGGCACGGGTTGGCCACAATCCCACATTTCTACAATCCTGTTGCCTTCGAATCGAAACAAGTGTACAGCCGATATACCTGTCTCACCTGGACGCAGTACGATGTGGGAATGAACAGCCACCTGGCTGCCATCGCCGAGCAAATTCTTGACCGTAAGCTGCTTGTTTGGAAATTGGGCGTGATTCTCTATCATCGCTTTTTTTAGGGCCGGAAAACCTTCAGGAAAGAAAGGATTATGGTGCTTACCATGAAGATCCACGTACCTCCGGTAAGCCTCATCAATCTGGCCTGCCATGATAAGGTGCAGGAATTGCACAGCTGCCTGTTTGCAGGCTCGGATGTAGTTTTCTGCCATAATGGTACCTCTTATTTTACAACACGGAATCTCAAGTGTGCTACCATTGCTATCTTCGGCAAACCCGCCCAGTGATATTGTTACTCCTAAAATAACTTTTCCCATATTTTTCATCTTTTTTTTGGCAAATTCTTAGTAATGAATCTTACTTAATCGGATGGTTCTTGCCATAATCAGTTGCAATTTGGTACTGATACGCCAGGCGAAGCACAGTCGCATCATCCCAGGGTTTACCGACAATCTGCAGGCCCAGAGGAAGACCATTTTTATCAAAACCGCATGGGACACTTATAGCTGGTAGTCCATAGTAATTGGCGAAGATGGTATTTTCTGGCGAGAGTGTTTGTGGGTTGGTACCTGCATCTTTGACCGTTGGAACGGTGGTTGTAGTAGTTGGCAACAGCAAAATGTCAATGTCTTTGAAAGCCTGGCCCTGCAATAGCCTTTCGATCAGCTTTGATGTTGGATATTCCGCCACTGGGATCACCAAATGGGGCTGTAGCGCTGCTCATAGGTAAGCCGAGATTACGGATTGTTTCGACAGCTTTTTCAAATGCTTCCGAAACCTCCTGGCCGCCGCAACATGCAGCGGGCAAACGACAGGAACCGATAGCATCGGTGTCGAATGTGGTGTAACACATGCCGCTCGCAACTGCAGCTGCCGATCCTGACGACGAGCCACAAGGAATATACTCTGAGTTCCATGGGTTATGTACCGGTCCAAAGTAGCTATCAAGCCCGGTCGTACCCATGCCCAGCTTGTGCATATTCGTTTTTCCGATAATGATCGCACCTGCTTCTTTGAGTTTAGCTACCCCTACCGCGTCTTTTGTGGGTACGCGGTCTTTGAAATGTTCAAAGACAGCGGTTGTTTTAATGCCGGCGGTATCGTAGAAGTCCTTGATGCCAACCGGAATGCCATGCATTGAGCTTCGGATCAAGCTCCTCAATTCGTTTCAAGCAAGCTTGTACAACTTCCATGGAGGAAATTTTTTGCGCCAGAATGAGCTGACTTGTTATCCATTTTGCGCCCTCTCACTTTGGGCTTGTTGCCTTTTGTTCCTATTTTCGGTCTCTCTTCCCCGATGCGCTCCAGCAGCCTGCTTGCCGGCTCCATCGGAAACTCATTCCCATTAAGAACCCTCTCCCGCTCCTCCTCCGGCAGCACAAAAACATATCTTCCGCGCGCCTGTGCATCCAGATCCTTCCAGTTCTTTACAGCCTCCCTGAAATCCCCGCTCAGGTCGCCCCTGAAGGCGCGTGCCAGAATGGATTGGGTCATCAGTTCTACGCGCTTTCTCGCCTCTCCGGCATTTTTCTCTGTTTCATCTGCGAATTTGAAGAGAGAATCGATGCGGCGAACGATTTCTTGCTGTTCGCTGAAAGGGGGGAGGGGAATAGATAATTGAATGAGTTTATCATTTGGCAGAGATGATTGATTTACCCAATTCTTGCACTCTTTCTCAAAGCGTCCTTCTTTCCAATAAATTGTCAAAATACACCAAAGCCACTTTGAAGAAATAATATCGGAATCTACCCTTAACCGCGTTAAATGGTTGCTGTAAGCACAATCCCCATCCAGATTGAAAATTGCATTTTATTTTTTCCCACTAATTTGCCACTATTTGTATGGCAAAATAATAAATCGCCTTTCTTCAAAAGATATTTCTCAATTTTAAAATCCAATGGTACTTTTCGTATTAAATCCTTATTCAAGTAGCAGTCATCACCGATATTGTTCATCCTCAAGTGCATAAGTCCATCTTCCACATTTTTATTTCCACAAGCAAAACCCGGTTGAGTAACAGCCAGTTCATTCAAACAACTCCACAACCACTCTTTAGGCAACTCCAGCAGGTCTGAGGTTTCCAGTGGTTCAGTTTCTGAAAATTTTGGTTTTTTTGGCAGCTTTCGCCCTTCAGCCTTTGCCCCCCTAACTTCCTCTTCATAATGATATTTCCGTTGTTCCCGAATCCGTCTCAATAATTCCGCTGCTGGCTCCAGGCCTTGATGATGTTCCCTCCACTCGGTGGTAAGTCCTCCGGAAAATGCCTTTTTGAGCGCCGCCTGCCGGAATCGCTTCATGACTCCAGGGATTTTATCAAGGGCTTCTTTTGCTATCTTCACACGCTCTAAAAGTGTCTCAACACGATCGACGACGAGATGCTGCTCATGAATCGGAGGAAGTGGAATGGATAGTTGAACGAGTTTATCATGCGGCAAAGCAGATTGATTAACCCAATTTTTGCATTCATTTTCAAAGCGCCCTTCTTTCCAATACAATGTTAAATTAAAATACATCAAAGCCATTTTGTGGAAATTATTGAAGGATCTGCTCTTAACCGTGTCAAATGATTGCTATATGCATAATCCCCGATCAAGTTGAAGATTGCATTTTTTCCTACTAACTTGCTACTATTCGTATGATAAAAAAGTAAGTCACCTTTTTTCAATAAATATTTATCAATTTTATAATCCAAAGGCACTTTTCTTATCAAGTCCGTGTTTAGGAAACAATCATCACCGATGTTGTTCATTCTTAAGTGAATGAGTCCATCTATTACATTTTTATTGCCACAGGCGAACCCTGGTTGAGCCAATGCTATTTCTCCCAGACTGCACCACACCCATTCTTCTGGAACATCTGTGCCTCTGTCAGTGATTTCATTCATTTTTTGCGAATCACTCATAAATTATTTTCTCCTCGTAGCTTCGTCAGTATAGAAAAATAGCCGCGAATGAACACTGACAAAAGCAGATGGAATGCAATAGAACACGGATTGCGCGGATGACACGGATGCCCACGGATCCGTGAAAATCCGTCCGATCCGCGTCATCAGTGTTCCTCGTTTTGACGGCGGCACCTCCTCATACCATTTCGCATGTATTGTGGAGCTTTGCGATCTTTGCGTACTTTGCGGTGATTTAATCAAATAATTTCCTGGAAAAACCCCGGGTGAGTGCTGGATGTTAAAATTAACAAATCTGCGTTCATCGGCGTCATGCCCGCCGCAATGCATAGACACGTATGCCCCCGCAGGAGCATATGTGGATGCGCTCTCCAGAGGCGCGACTCTGGGCGCCTTTATCTGCGGTTTGATATATTTCATAAAATATCGAAAATTTATCACGCCTTCACTCCATTCCCTAAAAATCTCAATATCTCCTGCACTTCATTAGAAGCAACCTCAAGATATGTCAGGGCATCCGACGCCAGATCCTCAACTTCAGGCAGGTTTTCGGCATCATCAAGGGCTTCATCCTTGAGCCAGAAAATATCCAGATTATAATTTCGTTCCCTGATTTCACTGATATGAAGACTTCCGGAAGCGTTCGCATTTCTGCGCCATCAGTGCCCGATGTTCAAGGGCTTTCACGCTGAAAACCGATGGATCATCACCATAGCAAGATTCAAATTCAGCAAAATGTTCGGGCATTAAAGGCCGATCCTTCTTGGTTATGCCCGGGACATTACTTCTTGCGTCGTATATCCATACGTTCTCCGTGGGATGACCTTTTGCAAAGAATACCACATTTGCCTTAACTCCCGCTGAGTAGGGAGTAAAAGTACCCCTCGGAAGCCGCAAGATAGTATGAAGATTGCAGTCCTGCATCAAATAATCAAAGACCTCACCTGCTTGCTCCTCAAAAAGGCAGTTGTCAGGAAGCACAATCGCCGCCCTGCCGCCTGGTTTGAGAATAGTCATCAGGTGCTGAACAAAATTAAGCTGCTTGTTTGAAGTGCTCACCATGAAATCATCGCGCTCAGGTGCTTGATTTGCACCCTTAGTTCCAAAGGGTGGATTCGTAAGCACAACATCAAACCTTGCACCTTTATCCGGCTCATAAAGAGTATCGCCAAGGTAGATTCTCCCCTCGATGCCATGCAGTAAAAGGTTCATTAGCGCAAGACGTCTGGGACGATGCACAAGCTCTGTACCGTAATAAGTCCGCTTCAGGATGCGCTCGACATCTTCTCTATTTAAAGTTCCTCCTTGTGTCTGTTCCATCAACCATTCATAAGCCGCCACGAGAAATCCCCCGCTGCCGGCGGCAGGATCACATATAGTGAATTCCCTGTGTATCCTCGGGTCTGGCTTCATCACTTTAACAATCGATTGAATCAGGATGCGCGGCGTGAAATACTGCCCTGCGCCTTTCTTACCTTCGGAAGCTGCCTTCTCAAGAAGTCCTTCATATGCATGAGCCTTCACATCTACGCCAAGGTCTGTCCACTCAATTTCATCAATGAGATTGATGAGTTTTTTGAGATTTACCGGATTCTGGAACCGTGATATTGCGGCTGCGAAAATATCACCCAGGATACCTTTTTCCTTCCTCAGTTTCCTAAGCAAATTCTCGTAATGTTCCTTAAGATCCACTCCAGATTTCTCTTTAAGGTTCTTCCAGTCGCAACCTTCAGGCAGGATGATTTCTTTCTCATCTGCCATCTTCAGGAATAGAAGATACGTAATCTGCTCGATATAATCCCCGTAATCGATACCGTCATGCCTTAGAGTATGGCAGAAGCCCCACAGTTTTCCAACTACATCAGTCATGCTGCTGCCATCTCCGTATTGATCGTATGAAGCAATGATTCAAGTTGATTTCCAAATATTCTATTCGCCACATTCCAGCCGCCAATGCGGGTAAATGCAGGAATTTTATCGAAATCGCCCTTATCAATCGTTAAATTCTCAATGAGGTGGTTCTTGATGAGTTCGAGCCACCGCAGTTTCTCCACTTTGTAATCTTTTTTCATAGTAATTTTTTCAAAAGCTCTTTCAACACGTTCTTCCGCAGTAAAAAGAGGCTCCTCCTTTGCTGCATGTTTTATGATTGAGATAATATCTGCCAGTTCCTTATGATAGGCTTTGCGCAAATTATTTTCTGAGAAATTATTTCTTTTGAGAGTTTTCCTTAACTCATATAAAGAATCAGTTGACCATCCAGACTGTCGATCTAGTAATATTTTTATTGCATCGATTTTATCCCTGTTTTCTTTAACAAAATGAACAAAGGAATTTATATAATCTTCTGGCTTATAAGAACCATTTACCTCAATTATCATTTCATTGGATTTGACTTCATCTTTCGTATCATAAGCGACCCAGAAGCTTTTCTTAGTCCGCGGATAATTAACAAGCAAATCCTGGAAACCAGGATCTTTTAAGATTTTCATCGTTTTTATGAAATCATCATTGAGCAAATTTGGCAATCTTTTTGCGAAACTCTTAACATCACCATCCGGAATAAATTTTGAAAAGAGATCAATCGCCTCTCCAGGCATTTCTTTTGATATTCGCTGAAGGCGCTTTACGAGCACTCGAACATTATAATCTCGATTCCGATTTTGATAAATATCATCGATGATATCTTTAATGGGTCCAGTTGGTTTAATAGGTGGATCGATTGTGAAAGCTGAGACGTTTTTAAAGTAATCAAGAAGCGTACCGGCAAAACAATCAAAAACAACAAAATGAGATTTTCCGATTTCATCGCATCTTCTTGTACCGCGCCCCATCATCTGTTCAAATAGGATCCTTGACCTGACAGGACGCATGAAGACTATAAATTCCAGTGATGGAATATCAACCCCTGTCGATAGCATGTCAACCGTTACTGCAATACCAGGTTTGGGGCGGTTTCGAAACTCCCGGATGCGCTGAAGCGGACGATCTACAGTTCCTGTTATCTTCTTGACAAAATCATCTCCTTTCTGGAACATTTCCCTGCAAATTCGCACGATTTGATCCGAATGTGAAACGTGAGATAGATCATTAACTGCGAAAATAAGAGTTTTTGGGAATCTTCCATTACGCTCTTCATGCATTAATGCATATTTTTTTACTTCTTCAATGATTTTTCTATTGCTATCTGGAGATGTGATGTCCCTTTCTATTTGCGAGGCATCAAAAACCCGTTCATCTTCCAGGTTATCCAGCGTTTCAAGACCTGTTTCAGGGTCGATCTCTCCGATTCGTTCCCCTTCTTTAAGAAAAATACCTTTGACCTTCACACCAGAATGAACAGCTATTCCATCATAATCTACAAGATAACCTTCTCTGACCACTTTTTCAATGCCATATCGAAAAACAGGCTCTCCAAAATATGCAACTGTATGCGCTGCGGGAGTAGCTGTAAGACCTATCTTTATTGCATCAAAGTGATCAAGGACTTCCCGCCATTTGCTTTCTTCCTTGGCTGTATATCCGCGATGACATTCATCAGCTATTATTACATCAGGCATGGATAGGGATGTCAAATTTATTTGCATCAACTTCTTCATCAGTTTCACCCTCACTGGTTTGAAACGCCTGATCCATACCAAAAAGGTTGATTCTCATTCTTTGAATCGTTGAAATATAAACAAAAGCATGAGATATCTTTGGATGAGTAAGATAACTCTCTGGAAGTTCTTTGGGATTAAAATCTTTCATGCCTTCAACATCTTCTCTTCTAAAACGCTGGCTATAAACCTCATAAACCTTATCGAATTTCATTCCGGGTTCAGCTTCAAAAGAATTGAATTCAAGAACTGCCTGTGCTGCCAGAGCCCTTCGATCTACCAAAAAAAGAATTCGAAGAGCAAGACCAGATTTCATAAGACGATGGATTTGGGAAACCATTGTAAAGGTTTTACCGGTTCCTGTAGCCATTGCTGTGAATATTTTGCGTTTTCCTTGGGTAATAGCTTCTTCTATTGCTTTTGTAGCATTGATTTGATATGGTCGTATTCTGTCATGCTCATTAGGATGCAGTTCAAACCATTTGCGATATGCCCTGTGCATATCGTTGCGCTTGAATCAGAACATTCTGTGGCCCTAAAGAGAGTTTCTTGGCTTCGATTACGCCTATTATTCTTCCTTCGTAAAAAAGGGCATAATCAACCTGTCCACTGTCTGTGGGGTATTCTCTTACGGCATGATGAGAATATGTAACTAATGGCGTATCACGGCGGTAAGTTACAATTTGCCAACCACACTCTACAAGTCTTTTGTCAATCCTCTCCTTGCGAGTCTGTTTTTCAGTTTCTTCCTCATTCATTGCATCAACCATTCTTCATCATATGTTGCATATAGAAGAGTAATTGCTTTCTGGTTTACTCTTTCTCCAATAACTTCACAAATTGATACGATAAAATCCACCCTCTTTCATATGAAGTAATTTGTATTCTGAACTTACTTCAATAGATATTGCAGATTATACTTATAAATATTGTTTTTAAAATATTCGATCAATCTCGGTTATTCAATTTTCTTTCCCTGATGTATTCATCCTTTCTTATTGCCCCCGCAACGCAGCCGATATCAGAGAACATCAACCTGCCGCCCGGCTTGAGCACAATTATAAATCAAAAAAATGATCCAGGAATTATGTCGATGGCATCGTCAGGCAGGACACTATTTTGTTTTACTTCTTTGCTCCTGGATTCCAGAGGTATTTAGAGTGTTTAAGGCATGCCCAGACCCGGACTTGAACCGGGGACATCTGCGTCTTCAGCGCAGCGCTCTCCCAGGCTGAGCTATCTGGGCACACACGTGCTAATTGCCGACATTATATATCTATCCTTCGGAAAAACTCCCCAAGACTTAATATAATCAAAAATCAATTTACCCCGGAAGTGATCGAATGGTAGATTTCTTGGAGAAACTTCAGACTGTCAGGTCAGGGTATTATAGCATGATGAAGTTACTTTTCGTGCTTGACACGCTGGCGATTTTCAGCGTATTTTATGCAATTTCCATAATCTTCCAGGTCGAGTATTTTCTAAATAAATCGTCTTTGAATTTCCCGATCCCCCCCGGAATCATTCCACCAATTGCTGCATTTTTTATTGGAGTTATTGCAGCAATCCTGCTTCATAGAAAAGATAGCAAAATAAATGTCACTCTTTTGATCGAAAATAAGTACCCCGACCTGAAAGAAAAATTAAGGACAGCTTTCGATAACAGGGACGAGACAAATGATATCGTTGAATCGTTGAAAGCCCACGTTTCTGAAATAATAGATCCGGTTTCACCATCACGCCTTCTCGAAAGGAAAATGATCCTCTCAAAACTCTTCGCAGCATTAATATTTATTGCCGCCGCTGCAATTATCGCAACAAATCCAGCTACATACAGCATTCCACCCGATACCATTACAAAAATTTCCAATACAATAACAGGTAACAGTGAAAACGTAACAGGACCGATGGAGTTAGTCGGACGACCGGAGACACTGGATAACAAAGTAAGCTCAAAAGGCGGCGGAGATATTTTCGGGAAACCGAAGATAGCATCGATTGAAGGCAAGAATATTGACCTTACTCTTTATCCGGGATCAGGGACAGGTTTCACCGTGAGCCAGCCTGACCAGAATCAGAATTTGTTCAGGTCATCTGCAGCGTTCCCCGTGGATGTTCTTGGATCAAATGTATCCGATGGGGGGTACAGCCTCCTTATGAAAAAAACTGAAACAGAAAAGCAGCTTATAAATAAATACGCGGTTGAACGGAGTAAAATATAACAAAATGAGGTAAGATTATGGGTAATGAGACATATACGAGCTCAAACAGGATATTCAAAGAACTCCTTGATGAGATAGGAAAGGTCATTGTCGGGCAGCATGAAGCCATAGAGCACATGATGATAGCGATCCTCTGCAACAGTCATGCACTTGTGGAAAGCAATCCCGGACTTGCAAAAACACTTACAATAAGTACGATCTCAAAAGCTCTTGACCTGAAATTCAACAGGATACAGTGCACACCTGACCTGATGCCTTCTGATATCACAGGCACTTATATTATCGAGGACATTGGCGGAAAAAAGCAATTCCGCTTCGAACCAGGACCAATTTTTGCAAATATCGTTCTTGCTGATGAAATTAACCGGGCGTCGCCCAAGACGCAAAGCGCAATGCTCGAGTCGATGCAGGAAAAGCAGGTGACTGCAGGCAATAAGACATATCCTCTTGATAAACCGTTCTTTGTTCTTGCCACACAGAATCCGATCGAGATGGAAGGCACATATCCTCTGCCAGAGGCACAGCTTGACAGGTTCCTGCTTAAGATTCTGATGGATTATCCGTCTTTTGAGGATGAGAACGAGATCGTGAACAGATATACAAAGAACATCATGCCAACTGTCAGAAGCGTTGTATCAAAGGCCGAAGTACTAGAACTCCAGAAGCTCACACGCGATGTCCCGATTGCTGAAGATATTAAGACAAGGGCCATAAAGATCGTGAACGCAACGAGGGCAAAGAATGCGAATATCGAATATGGCGCATCTCCCCGTGCATCCATTGGTATTATCCTTGCAGCAAAGGCACGGGCACTTATGAGAGGGAGGAATTACGTGAGCACAGAAGATGTAGATACGATGGCGTATCCTATTCTTCGCCACCGCGTAATCCTTACATTCGAATCTGAGCGCAAAGGCATGACGACCGATCAGGTGATCTCAGACATACTGAAAAGTGTAAAATAGATAAGAGATTATTTTTGAATCGTGGAACAGATAAATGGTTATTAGAGAGCAGAACAAACCCCAGATTGACAAATGATTGACACCTCTTTCTTTAAGGAGCTTGACCGTTTCTCATTCATGGTGCGAAAACGTGTTGCCAACGCATACAGCGGGAGCAGGCGCTCTATTCTGAAAGGCCGCGGGATGGAGCCTGTCAGCTATCGTGAGTATACTCAGGGAGATGATTTCAAGACGATCGACTGGAAAGTGTATGGGCGCACCGAAAAACTCTATGTTAAGGAATTCGAAGAAGAAAAAAGCCTGACCACGCACATATTGCTTGATACGAGCAAAAGTATGGATTTTCGCAATAAATTCGAGTATGCTTCAATGCTTGCCCTTGGATTTGCATATCTAGTGACAAAGGATAATGAGAAGTTCGGAATATCAACTTTTGCCGAGGAGATAAATATCACAAAACCAAAGCGAGGACGAAAATACCTTTCGCAGACCATTGACATTCTCAATGATCTGGCGCTCCTTGGGAAAACACGGTTTGATTACTGCATGGAAAAGTACGGAAGCGTAATAAAGTCAAGATCGCTTGTGATAATCATATCAGATTTCATGACCGACCCCGAAGCAGTAAGGAACTCAATTTTCAGACTTGGGGACAATGAACTCGTGCTCATCCAGGTGCTTGACCCGATCGAGAAGAATCTTGACCTTGGTGGCGAGGCAAAATTGATCGACCTTGAGACTGACATGAAATTGGATATTTACACTAGTCCAAAGCTTCGTGAGGAATACCTGAAGCGGCTGAATGACCATATCGCGAAGATAAAAGAGACATGCATTGTTGTAGGTGCAGATTTCCATACTGTCATGACAGATAAACCGGTGTTTGACGCGATATTTGAGGTAGTTAGCCAGAGGGTGTAAGAGCTTTCGATAACATGGATGTTCAATGAAAGAAACTTTGATTTTTCAAAATGTGAAGGGATAAAAAAATGGCCTTGGATCTATTAAACATTTTGTACGCTAACCCTATACAGTTCGCAAATCAGTTCGGGCTGTATGCTCTTCTTTCAATTATTCCACTCATTATAATCTATCTACTGAGGCCAAGACCGAAGAAGATAAAGATACCCTCCCTGATGTTCCTTCTTGATATCGAGAAGAAGAAGCGCCTGAATATCTTCAGGAAATTCCTGAAAGACCCGCTTTTCCTTATCCAGCTCCTTGTTCTTATGCTAATCTCATTTGCTGTTGCTGCGCCTTTTATCATGGCGAACGAAGAAGCAGGAGGCGGCCGCACAGTGATCATCCTTGACGCCTCCGCAAGCATGCAGGCAGATGGAAGATTTGAGAAAGCTATCGTGCAGGCAAATGACTATCTCAGTCCATTGAACACGATCATCCTTGCTGAAAGCGTCCCGTTGATGGTAATGAATGAGGCGCCATCCGGCAGCGCAGCCGATGCCCTGAAGAAATTGAAAGCAAAAGCTACGACTGCTGACCTTTCCAGCTCGATATTGCTTGGCCGCCGGATGCTCCCGGAAGGCGGAAGGATCGTTGTGTTTTCCGATTTCATAAGCCAGAGCGGTGATGACCCGATGGTAGCGAAGAAACTTGCAGAAGCGAACGGCATCAATGTCGATTTCGTTACGATAACCGGAAGAACGGATAATGTAGGTATCGTTAATGGCTGGTTCGAAGCCGGAAAGGATTACAGGGTAATTATCAAAAACTTCAATAAAGAGCCGCAGGATGTAAAGGTCGATGTCACAACGAACGACAAGAATGTCCTTTCTGATACGCGAAATATCAGGGGCCAGACAAGTGATTATATTGCAATAAGTGACCTTGCACCAGGCATAACAAAGATATCACTTGACGTCAATGATGCACTTCCAGTTGATAACAATGCATATGTTTATATACCGTCATCCGAAAAACAGGATATCCTGTATATCACAGACAATTTAAAATCGCCTTCTGTCGTGGCTCTTGGTCTTATTCCTCTTACAACAGTCAAGAAAACAGATACAAAGAGCATCCCTTCTTTATCAGGTTATGGGACTGTCTTTGTGGGCTCATCACTGCCGGCAGATGCTGCAAAAAGCCTTTCTGATTATGTGAAATCCGGAGGGAATGCCGTGATCATCGCATCGCCAGGTCTTTCGGATATGGAGATGCTGCCTGTTGAACTTGATTCTATCTCAAATGCGACTTCGCTGAATGTTGCGCAGGCAAGTATGATAACTGACGGCATAGGTATTGAAAATACCGGGGTTAAGAAGCACTTTAAGGCAAAATTAAAGCGAGGAGCAGTATCACTGGTCGAGGGAGGAGATACATCAGTGATGCTTGCCTTCTGGAAATTCGGGAAGGGCCTCGTTATTTACTCAGGACTTTCTGACCCGCAGGGGATAAATATTTACGACCCGCTTAATGATGATGTATGGAATGATTTCCATGCCAATCCTGAGTATCCGCTTTTCTGGAAGCAGATGCTTGAATGGATTAGCGGGAGCCTTGATGTGAGTGAATATAATGCAAAGACGGGAATGTTCATAAAACTCCCGGCGACAGAGACTGTCAAGACCCCTGGCGACACCGTGACAACCGATATGCTGCTGCTTGATGAAGTGGGTATTTATGACCTTCCAGATAAAGAGGTGGCAGTGAATCTTTACGATGAAAGGGAATCAAATCTTGAAGGAGGCGGCATTTCCACGGCCAATGCTACAGATCTTAAAGAAATACCATCTGGAATTTCGATAGTTCGCAAACCAAAAGACCTTGTTATTTATTTAATAATAGCAGCGATGTTCCTTGTGGTCTTTGAACTGTATTACCTGCACTGGAGAGGTGAATTGTAATGGCCATGACAATTCCCCAATTCGCAGATCCACTGATACTCTTGCTAATAAGCCCTGTTGTTCTTGCAGGATTATATTTTGTAAGGAAAGGCATCTCAAAACCGCTTGTCATTTCGCGTGTGATAATCCTCTCATTTCTCATCATTGCGCTTGCATCTCCTTTTACTATCGGGACAAGCACTGTGCGCGATGAGGCTCCCCATATTACAGTTCTTTCTGACCAGACAATGAGTATGGACCTTTTCAATATGGATACAGGACAGAAGATATTTGAAGCTTTAAAATCAAAGACTCCCACGAAGCAAAGCCAGTTCGCAGGAATAAAATCACCGATTGGCGATGAAGTGGTCACTGCTTCAGAGAATAATAACATTGTTCTTGTGAGTGACGGCAACAGCAACTACGGGAAAGACCTGTCGGATGCTATATCATTTGTTTCCAACACAGGCACTCGCGTGTTTGCCGTGAAGCAGGCACCTGTTCATAATGATGCCAGCGTTGAGATAGAAAGTGCAAAGAACCTTATCGTCGGGAATGAGAACGTTTTTAATATCGTTGTGAGGCAGGCGGGAAATGAGACCGGTTACAAACTCGATGTTGAAATAGATGGCAAGAACGTGAGATCTGAGGATTTTGTCCAGCAAGAGCGAACAAAGGTCATTCCTATATCTGCGACCTTTTCCGCGCTTGGAACGCACAATGTAAAAGCCACAATAACACCAGGCAGCGAGGACAGGTTCAATCTTAACAATGTTTTTTATAAATCGGTATACGTAGTGCCAAAGCCAAAAATATTTGCAGTTACTGATGATACAACATCTCCGCTTTTCACAATAGCGAACAGCCTGTATGATGTGAAGACTGCGAACTCTGTTCCTGATAATGTCTCCGAGTTTAAAGCTCTGATAATTGATAATAAAGGTGCAGCGCAGTTGAGCGCAGATACGCTCAGGACTTATGTGGGAGGAGGAGGCGGGCTTGTGGTGGTTGGGGGTGATTCGGCATATGATAAGGGAATTTACAATAATTCGCCTGTTGAGGCGATATTGCCTATAATTTCGAGAGCAGCGGAGTATAAAGGTGGGAATAACCTTGTTGTGATAATGGATGCTTCAGGCAGTACAGCCGGGGAAGATCCAACCACAAAACTTTCTTTTATAGGTCTTATAGATGCGAATGCGATGAATATTGTCCAGAACGTGGCGCGTGATACAAGTCTTGGAGTAGTGGCTTTTGGCGGTACCACAGCTCAGACGGATCTATTGAAGATGGGTAATGATGCCAATAAAGATGTCCTCAATCAGTTCATAAATGATATCGGCCCAAAAGGAGGAGATAATCCGACAGATCTTGATAATGGTCTACGCGCCGCAGAGAAAATGTTAAATTCAGTCAGCGGAACAAAAGAGGTAATTGTTTTGTCAGATGGCATGATGCCGCCAGATGGTTTTTCTCAAATAGAACAGACTGTTAAGGAACTTGTCAATGCGGATATTAAAATACATTTTGTTCAAATCCTTCTATCTTATCAGGCTATCAAGGAACCCAACAAATTATACGATGATCTTGCAAAGGCAGCAAATGGAGAAGCGATTGTCCTGAATCCGGATGAACGTGCAAGCACGTTGATCGAGAATAAACCCGGCGAATCACCTGCTCCCACTCCTGCTCCTACTCCTGAAGTCAATTACGAATTCCCTCTTACAGCCGTTGACTCAAATCATTTTATCACAAAATACGTGAACCTTACAGCTTCAGTAACAGGTTATAATGATGTCACACCAAAACTCGGTGCTGACCGCCTGGTTGCAACAACCCGGGGAAAGCCGATCCTTACAACATGGGGCTTTGGTCTTGGCCGAGTGGCATCATTTACGACAGATAATGGCGGGGGATTAACGATGTGGGCTCCGGCAGTTTACAGCGGTGAGAACTCCCGCCTCATTTCAGGGATGATCAACTGGGCTATAGGAGACCCTCGCCCCGGTGAAGGTGTTGTAATCCAGGCGGATGACATCTGGGCCGGGACGCCCGGAAAAGTCGTCGTCACATCAAACACGCTGCCGCAGGTGCAACTTGACAAGACGTCGCTTGACCTTTCAAGAACCGGACCGGCAACATATGAGACAACGATAAATCCTGAAAATGATGGTTTCCATGATCTTTCAGGGTATGGCATTGCAGTGAATTATCCGCTTGAGTACAGGGACGTTGGTTTCAACGAAAACCTCATTACTGCTATCGAATCAAACGGTGGCCGTGTCTATGACGAAAAGGAAATCGAAAGTCTGCTGCTTGTAGATATTAAGGAAAAAGCAGTGAGGACGGTCAGTGAACCGGAAAGCATGAAAGAGCCATTCCTGCTGGCAGCACTCATATTATTCCTGCTTGAGGTCATCATCAGAAGGATGAAGGACTACAGGAAAGAAAGGCCGGTGATAGAGGAGAATCCGCAAAGAGCAGCAGCGCCGGTGGGTGAACCAGTAGCTGGTGGAGAAGCAGTGCAATAGGGTTGTTATCCTGTGATAAATAATCAATAGAAAAAGCCAACACGAAATGTTAAAGAAATAATCTCTCTTTCAATTTTTCAACACTTCCCACTTCGACAGCCTTTTGCTTAATTATTTTCTTTGCTTTTTCTATATATTCAGGTTTAAATTCCGGTTCAAGTATTTCCTCATTCTGTGGATTATATCAAAAAAGAGAGGCCAGTGATAGAGGAGAATCTGCATAGAAAAAAGTATTAGATATGAAGGATTTATAAGTATTAGTGATTTTATGATCGCAAAAAGATTATGTATTTATTTATTGATATTATTGATAACAATAAATCCAGTGTATGCCGCTGATATATCCCTGAACAGATGGGTTGTTAATATTACAATTCATGATGATGGACAGGTAGATGAGGTTATACAGGCCGAGATCGAGAATGGCGGTTCTTCGCCTGTTGACGGTATCTCTTTTATTATACCGGCATCAAGCATAACGATGATATATGATTTTTCGCATACTTTCAGCTCAAAAGGCCAGACCGTTGAACAGAAAACTGTACCTGGCGGGATAAAGATCATCCTTGGTTTTAATGACTCAATAATGGCAGGTCAAAAATGGGATGGGCGTATTGGTTTTACAGCGGATAACTGGGCAGTCAAGGAAGGCCCCAACTATTCAATAGATATACCCATAGAGGCGCCCATGGCTGTTGTATCAGGAAAAGAAACGAAACTGGTAGCTGGAACTGATCCCGATGTCAGAAGCCAGGTATTTCTTCCGAGATCAGTTGAATTGATATCAGTTGAGCCAGAACCATTCAGAGAATTGTTCCAGTATGACCGCATAGTTCCTACATGGACATCAGAAAAATTGCATATCGGGGATACTATCCACATAAAAGCAGCTTTTTCGAATGTTCTGGATAAAATAATCGAAGTTGATGAAAAAGCAAGAAACCTCGCAGACCGCATCAAGAAAGCAAAGGCGGAAGGA
>JAGFND010000041.1 GCA_021409285.1 Candidatus Methanoperedens sp.
GTTAGCAGCCACTGGATTTGGAGGGAGTCTGATGGTACTGGAAGTGGAATCCATGCCTGGTAGAGGAAATCTGAGGATGGTCGGGAACCTTAAGAAAACAATTAAAGAATCGATTAACACAGCATACGATTACTTAAGAGCAAATTATGAAAAATATGGGATAGAGAAGAATTATTTTTACTCGCATGATATTCATTTCCAGGCAGTTGAGATATCAATCCCAAAAGAAGGACCTTCAGCCTGTATAACAAGCGCCACGGTTCTTCTTTCAGCTGCTACTTCAAGAAAAATTAAATCAGATATTGCTATGACAGGGGAATTAACTATTCATGGTGAAGTTCTTCCTGTCGGTGGAATTACTGAAAAAGCAAATGCTGCATATGAAAATGGAATAAAAACCATAATCGTACCAAAAAAGAATGAAAAAGATGTGGAAAATCTGAGCGAAGAAATACGAAATAAAATTAGGTTTGTTTTTGTGGAACAGGTCGATCAGGTATTTAAAGAGGCATTTGTTGGCAGTCCTATGATTACATAGAAGAAAAGTTGCTCAGCAGATTTATAAGTTTCTCTATGGGATGCTAAATAAGGGAATAAAAACCTGACAACGAACTCGAAAACAACTCACTGCCAGCTTTCAACCAGAATTCGTTTCGAGTTCGCATCAGTTCGCTGTTTATTTCAGGCGCTTTATCTTCTCAAAGAGCTGCTTCATCGTATCTTCATTACTCTGCGTAAACCCAAAGGGCGACTTTGTGAAAGGCTGGAAATACACCGGTACATCATCAAGCCTGTAGAATGTTCCATCGCATTCCATGGCATCGATCACGCCGGGTAGAACAACATCTGACGCAAGCGTAGTCGGGCATGGCGCAATGTCAAGGCATGCCATGGGTATCTCTTTCAGGTATTCAGCACACGTTGCAGGGAAATGAGAGACAAGGTCAGCCGACATTACAAACGCAGCATCCACATCCCTTTCTCGCAGTACATCAACGGCCGTGTACTCGCCCGGGTTGTATCTCGGGAATCCGCGGGCAAAGTCCAGCCCGAAGGGGTAGCCGTAGAGATAAGATGCTATCTGGTTGAATCCCGCCACATTGCAGTGACCGCGAAGAGCTCCTATCACGAACTTGGTGTAGCCATTGAGTTCCTTCACAAGGTTAAATGCAAGCTCGGCATTCCTGTGCTTTCCATATGATGATGCTATGCCCAGGCCAACATATATCGCGCCGAAGCTGGTGCTTTTCATCATCTCCAGCATCTTTTCTATAGTAGAAACGGAAACTCCAGTTATCTCTTCCACCGAAGGATGCGGTTTCTTGCCATGCAAGAGTGTCAGGAGGGCTGAAAGAAGTTCATAATCCGTGTTAGGTCGAAGCTGCACATGCAGGTCTGAGGCATCTGCGGTGATCGACCTCCTCGGATCCACTGTAATTATGGTCCTGTCAAACCTTCCGCGCTTTGTCCAGTATCCCCGCGGGAAGATGCCGTATCGCGACATGTGCCTTGGCATGGATTCAAGCGGATTAGTTCCCCAGTAAACCGCAAGGCTGCCCCTCTGCTTTGGCTGGCCTGCAGTGGATCCCACTCTGCCCGCTTCCTGTATTCCCATGGCAGTAGGCCCATGACATACGGTTGAGTTGGAATCCACCACTGCACCAAGGTACTCGGCAATATGCAGACCCACTTCCATCGCTTCACATGAGGTCTCGCTTCCCATAAAAAGCAGGGGGCGCTTTGCATTCACCAGGATCTCAGCAGTCCTGTCCAATGCCTCTTCCCATTCTGCTTTTCTAAATGTTCCGTTCTCCTTTATCTGCGGTTCTTTGATCCTGTGATGGCTTACAATTTCATGGAATTTGGCATTGCCCATCTTGCAGGCATTCTTCACATTGATGGTTTCACCATCGTAATCTACCTGTATATCATCGCATGATGCCCCGCATACCGGGCAGATAATGTTCTTGCTGATCATGTTATCTCCGTCCTGCATAGACTTTTAAAACAATGTCTTCTGCGCTTTTGACTTCTTCTTCCGTGGCTTCAATGAACACCGGACTTCCCTTGTAGAGGGGAGACCCTGTGGAGAAAGTCTCAGGTTCCACGACCACGTTTGGCCATATCGATCTTGGCATGAATATCTGTTCCTCTGTCACCGAATCCTCACACTTTGCAGTGACAACGACCTCGCGTGTTCCATCATTTGAAATTATTTTCACACGATGCGGGCTCCCCAGTTCTTTGAATATCCTTGGGTGGATAACTGCCACCGCGCATTCCTTCTGGTATTCAGGTGAAAGTTTGTCTCCGCCCTTGGCAAGCCTGCCCTCATTTATCGTGCTTCCTGAGTTCAACAATACCTTGATCCTCATTCTTCACACCCCCTCATTTGCTTCTTTTGATGCATACAAAATTCCTTTTGGCTTTATTATCGCATAGTCACCCGTGAATTTCATGAATTCTCCTGATAGCACCGTTTCACCAACTTTCGGGTTCTTTTCAGTGCCCACATATTCAAAGCCGGGTGAGAATTGTTCGATCTTCCCGCTTACGACAAAGGTTCCTCCTGCCATCTCAGCACCCACGCCGCGGATCGCATCGCCTTTTACCACAATAAGACCGCTATTCATTCTTATCCCGGGGAAATTCTCAACGCTTCCGCCAACATGGATCTCTCCACCATTCATTCCGCCTCCGAGCTGGCTCCTGGCGTTACCCTCGATCAGTATTTTTCCTCCATTCATTCCGCGCCAGCTTCCCCTGTAAGCGCATCCAACATGGTCGTCTGCATTCCCAATTATGTGAAGAGTCCCGCCTTTCATCTCCATGCCAGCCCACGAGCCTGCGTCGCCTTTCACGAGGATACTTCCTCCCATCATCTCAGAGCCGACATGCATGCCAGCAGATCCTTCTATCACTATCTCTCCGGCTTTCATGCCATGTCCGATATGCTTCACTCTGGGCACATTCCCTCTTACAATGATCTTCGTGTCTGCTGCCGTGCTCCCTGCGCTTCCCTCAACATCAAAGAACCCGGAAAGTGGAAGTTGTTTTGCTCCCTGCCACACGATCAACTGTTCAATTTCAACCGTCGTCTTTCCCGCAAAGATATCCGGATTGATGGCTTCTGCCTCAACCATGATATCGATTCTGCCTTTTGGTCTGAGTATTATTTCTGTCATCACTTTCACCTCCCCACGATAGCTTCAAGGGGTTTGTTTACCTGCACAGGCGAAGGGTTTCGAATATACTTATCTGGTACCGGGTAATTCGCAAAACCCAGAGTGTAGTACTTGAACCACTCTTTAACGTCTTTTAACATTTCTTTCTCAAGCCCATCGCTCATATGCGCTTCGGAAAAGAACGTCCTTCCCTGGGGAACCGATAGGATCTGTCCGTTCTGTGCCACAACCCCGCCGTCCTTTATGGTGTAAGCGGCATTCTGGAATCCTCGTATGATCTTTGTAAAGTCATTTACTTCTAATTTCGTGGGATCAAAGTCATATATGGTGACATCCCCATCCGCTCCAGCACCCAGATGTCCTTTCCTGTGAGCTATCCCCACAGTCTTTGCAGGATTTGCCCTTGTGAGGATCGCTATATCGTATAACGTCATCTCGCGGTCAGTGCCTCCAAGGCTGCTTCTGTCCTGCGCCCACTTGTGGCATTCCGCAAAAGTGGCATCTCTTGCTTTCTTTGACATTATCCATGTGATCAACTGCGGGTATTTGGTGAATGGCCCTCCGTTGGGATGGTCGGTGGTCAGGATGGTCTTCCAGGGATCGTTAACAAGAAGCAAAAGCTCAAGCCCGATAGCCCATTCCACGCTGTGTACCGGATTTGCTTTCAGGTAATTGAATGAAAGTATACCAGAACCGCACTCAAGCTCAACGTCCTTATTAGACCATTTGTTGCCGGTTAATTTATAAAGATGATGTATCGCAGGTCCGTCCCCGGTCATTACTGTTGCTGGGCCAAAGGGAACAGCGCCGTTATCTATCACAACATGATCGGTCTTGTTTACATAATCTACAATACCTTTTGCTCCGGACTCAAAATCCCCCCATGAGGTACCTCCGAAGGAGTTGAACTGGGCATGTGCCAGATATACACTCTGTTTTCTCTGTGGATCGATCTTTGTCTTTTGCCATTCTACATCCATGTTGCATTTGACCAACACATCTCGTGTTACTTCAAGAGAATCCCTTGTAGTTTCCCAGCATCCTGGATGCCCCAAATTATTGGCATGAAGGTGCAGGGACATGGGCATTCCCAGCATTTCGTTTACTTCTGCTAGACCATGAATAACTTCTCTTGGAGTTATTCCAAAATGTATATTTGGCTCATCCAGGGAACGCACGTTCATTCCCCAGCCCCAGTTCTCAACTCCGGCAGGATTGACGCACTTTATGCCGTATGCTTTATGCGTTCTCATCATCCATGCAGTGTATGCTGCAGCTTTCTCGATATTCCCTTCTTTGAGGTAGCGCATTATGAACCAGTTATTGCCCAGGACCATATACGCGCCCATGTCCAATATGGGTGTGTTGCGCATCTCTTCATGGGTATGCCGTGCTTCCATAGGAGGCATGGCTGCCTCAAAGACCGTGGTATACCCCATCTTTGCATAATCATATCCCTGGATGTACACAGATGGCACGGTATTCCCGCTGCCGCTATGTGTGAGGTCTGTTTTCTTTGTCACCCATTTATAGCGGTCCTCAGGACACATCATCCTTCCTCCGTTCACCTTTGCGCCGGCGACATGGGAATGCGAGTCAACACCTCCTGGCATTACTGTTTTACCTTTGGCATCGATCACTTTTGCATCCCGCAAACTGCTGCCTTTTAGCTCATCTACGATCTTACCATCTTTGATAAATATGTCCTTTATTTCCCCATCAATTTCATTCAACGGATCGAAGACGTATCCGTTTCTAATAACCATTGTGCCTGGCATCACGCCACCTCCTTTTTCTCAAGCCATATCGCATTCGTGGGACATATCATGCTGCATGTGGCACATGAACCGCATACTTCCTGATTTACCACATTCACTTTACCGTTCTCAACCTCAAGCAGCGGCTTTATGTCGATTTCATTGAGGTGTCCAGCCGCAAGATAAGGATCGGATAAAGAGTTAACAGGGCAGGTGATCACGCAGTTGCCGCATCCAAGGCATGCCTCTATGTCCGTAATGAGTGTTGAGGTCAGCACAGGTCTCGGAGTCGCCTGCGCGGTTAGCTTTTTCTCAAATATCTGCTTTTTCTTCATATCAGGCAGAATGGCAGTCTTCTTTACTGTTATTGCCCCCACCGGGCAGGCTACGGAACAGGCACCGCAGTATATGCAGGCATCCGGCCTGTGCGTCACTTTCTCAACCCTTTCCCCGGCTTTCCACTCCCTGTTGAACAGAGCATCGCACGGACAGGTATCCACGCAGGTGCGGCATGCCTGGCACACACTCTCATCCCTTGAAAATTCACCCTTAAATGGTTTCTCCATTGTAATCGCTTCAACAGGACATATTGCAGCGCACCAGCCGCAGTGCACGCAGCATTTCTGGTCGATGATGGTTTTCCCATCCATGGTGAGGTTTCCGTCCTGGGCAAGTTTACGCTTCTGTACTTCTATACAATCCTGCGGGCATACTTCTTCGCACAATCCGCAGTGCACGCATTTTTCATTGACCAGAGTGGACTTCAGTGCGCCGTAGAGATAAGAGTCATCCATCTCCGCCTTGGCGGCTTTTCTTACTTCAAGCGCCCCTGTCGGGCATACTTTTGCGCACATGCTGCATAATGTGCATCCTCCAGCTCCTTTCTGGAGAAAGTCCTTGTTGATGAGCCCGCGAGCCACGGCTCCCACAGAACCTATCACCAGGTCGTCTTTGGGACACATCATCGTACATGTTGCGCATCCTATACACTTTTCTGGAAGATATATCAGGGTCTTATCTTCCTTTGTTTCAAACACTACCTCTTTCATATTTTACTCCTTTAATACTCCAATATTTTCCATACAGGCGAGGCACAGAGCCCCACCTTTTTTCTGAACAAAACTCTCGCCACATTTGTTGCATAGAGCTATGCGCTTTTCCGGTTTTTCCGGCAATTCAATATCCATGAATTTATATGTATACACGCTTTCCCCGGCATCTATCAGCAGGGAGATTGCCTCTTCATGAGGGACTTTCCCTGTTTTCATATACCACTCATGAAGTCCCGGATATTGTGAAGTTTTTGAGGGATCAAGCACTATCCTGACGCTTCTAACAAGCATCTGATTTTCCGGCGCCCTCTTGTTAGCCACGACAGCCATCTTGCCAAAGTCCCTGATCTTCAGTTTCTTGTTCCCGATAGTGCACCCGGCAAGGATCTGGAAAGGGTCGGGAAGGCAATTGTACGTTTCACACGTGATGTACAGTTGCTCCTCAGGATCAGCATCCAGCACCCTTTTTGCAATGTTGAGCATCTGGATTCCGATGAAAGCACCAGTGCTGAGGTATCCATGGAAGGAACTTACCCGCTCAATCTGGAATAGTAGATACGGATCAGTGATTTTTTTCAAGATATCTTTCATGGAGACTTCCCTTCCTGAATGTACTTTGAAGGGATTGCCATAAACTGCACGAATACAAACATTGGAAGCAGTGTGAGTCAAACCTGTCACCTCAGTTCACGGACTTGTCACGTTCCCCGCATCTTCCTCAGGCACGAAAAGCGCTTCTCCGTATTTATCCTTGCCGTAATTCCTTATGATATCCTGTCCTTGCGGGGATGTCACATAGCCAAGGTATTTCATTGCAAGATCGTATTTCACATTTGGGAATTTGACAGGATTCACTGCCATGATGTGGTATGGGTTGAAAAGATACTTCTGGTCAGATTCGAAAAGGATTCTTAAGTTTATCTTCTCCTTCATTGAAAGGTATGTTCCCCTGTCAGAGAGTGTATATCCGTTCTTGATGTCAGCGGTCGTGATGGTGTCACCCATACCTTTCCCTACTGATAGATACCATGTTCCTGCGGGAGTGATATTTGCAGCCTTCCAGATCGATTTTTCCATAATATCCGTACCTGATTCATCCCCTCTGGAGATGAACGGAGACTGCTTTACTGCGATCTTGTTGAATGCATCGGTAGCATTGCTTACATTCCTGATTCCCGCCGGGTCATTCTCAGGTCCGATGATCACGAAATAATTGTACATCATGTAACTGCGGTTGATGAAACTCCCATTGGCAACTGCTTTTAATTCAGCCTGTACCGCATGAACCATTACCACATCCGCTGCTCCCAGTTCGCCTGTTGCAATGGATTTGCCGGTCCCCTCGCATATCGTGAAAATTTTCACATTATTTTCTAACTCGAACTTTTTGTTAAGGACATCGAGCAATCCTGTATCACATGTAGAAGTGGTTGTTGCCAGACGCAAATCCTGCGAGGTAGCTGTTGATGTCGGAGTTGTTGTATTCCCTGTCGGTGCCTGCTGAACACAGCCAGCAAATAGCGATATTAAAACCGAAACTAATAATATCTTTGCAAATAGATTTTTCATATACTTACCGCCTTATATTCATTTGAACATAACGCAATTGTAAATAAATTCTTCGGAAAAATCACAGGATCATCATGGGTTCAGTTCAGGTCTTCGCAGCCTTCTTAAAGATAACTTCCTCTTTTTTCACATCCACTTCCACAGAATCCCCCTCTGCAAACTCCTTGGCCAATAGTTTCATTGCAAGCGGATCAAGTATCCTGTGCTGGATGGTCCTCTTTATAGGCCGCGCTCCGAACTGAGGATCATAACCTGCCTTTGCAATGAAGTCTTTTGCTTTTGCCGTAAGTGAGATGCTGATCTTTCTTTCAGCAAGACGCTTGCTCAATATTCCGAACTGTATATCCACGATCTTCATTATCTCAGGGAGTTTCAGCGAATGGAAAATGATAATATCATCAAGCCGGTTCAGGAATTCAGGCTTGAAAGTCTTGTGGATCAAATCCATGACCTTCTCTCGTATTTTATCTTCCCTGTCCGCGAGCTCAAATATCCACTGGCTCCCGATGTTGGAAGTCATGATAATAATAGTGTTCTTGAAATCAACCGTGCGCCCGTGGCCATCAGTTAGCCTTCCATCGTCGAGTATCTGGAGAAGCAGGTTGAATACATCGGGATGCGCCTTTTCGATCTCATCGAACAATACTACCGCATATGGCCGCCGTCTCACTGCTTCGGTAAGCTGGCCACCTTCCTCATATCCCACATAACCAGGCGGTGCGCCGATAAGCCTTGCAACGGTGTGTTTTTCCATGTATTCGCTCATATCAAGCCGTATCATTGCAGCTTCATCATCGAACATGAATTCAGCAAGCGCCCGCCCCAGTTCCGTCTTTCCGACACCTGTGGGACCAAGGAACATGAACGAGCCTATAGGGCGCTTCGGATCAGATATTCCGGCTCGCCCACGCCTGACAGCATTTGCAACCGCAATAACTGCCTCTTCCTGCCCTATCACTCTCTTTTTCAGGCGTTCTTCCATGTGCACGAGCTTTTGCATCTCTCCTTCAAGCATTCTGCTGACAGGGACATGAGTCCATTTGGAAACAACCTCGGCAATATCTTCTTCATCCACTTCTTCTTTGAGCATTTTCTGGTCTTTTTGCAATGTGATCAGTTTCTTGTTTTCTTCCTCAAGCTGTTTTTGAAGATTCAATAGAACCCCGTAACGGAGTTCTGACGCACGTTCAAGATCCCCTCCAAGTTCTGCCTTTTCAGATTCCATATGCGTTTTCTCTATCTCCCCTTTTATCTTCCGTATTTTCTGGATAGAATCCTTTTCAAGCTGCCAGTGCGCTTTCATCTGGCTGCTTTTTTCCTTGAGGTCAGAAAGCTCTTTATCGATCTTAATAAGGCGCTCTTTTGAATACTCGTCTTTTTCTTTTTTGACCGCCTGCTTCTCTATCTCAAGCTGCCTTATCTTCCTCTCGATATCATCAAGCTCAGAAGGCATGCTGTCGATCTCTATCCTGAGTTTTGAAGCTGCTTCATCGATAAGGTCAATAGCCTTGTCGGGAAGGAACCTGTCTGTTATGTACCTGTTGGATAGAATTGCAGCCGTTACAAGGGCCGAATCCTGGATCCTCACGCCGTGATGAACCTCGTATTTCTCCTTCAGGCCGCGAAGGATCGAGATAGTCTCATCCACCGTTGGCTCATCAACAAGCACGGGCTGGAAACGGCGCTCAAGCGCAGCATCCTTTTCGATGTGCTTGCGATATTCATCAAGCGTTGTCGCACCGATGACATGAAGTTCCCCCCGGGCAAGGGCTGGCTTAAGGAGATTTGAGGCATCGATTGCGCCCTCGGCGGCCCCTGCACCCACAAGCGTGTGCAATTCGTCGATGAAAAGTATGATCTTCCCTTCTGAATTCTGCACTTCCTTTATCACGGCTTTGAGACGCTCCTCGAATTCGCCCCTGAATTTTGTGCCGGCCACAAGCGCACCCATGTCAAGCGCCACCACTTTTTTGTCCTTTATGGTCTCAGGGACATCGCCCGCGAATATTCGAAGCGCCAGCCCCTCAGCGATAGCAGTTTTCCCGACTCCCGGCTCTCCTATAAGAACAGGATTGTTCTTTGTGCGTCGCGAGAGCACCTGGAGCACCCTTCGTATCTCATTATCCCGGCCGATCACGGGATCAAGCTTACCGCTTGCTGCAAGGTCTGTGAGGTCGCGGCCGTATTTTTTTAACGCCTCGTATTTTTCCTCAGGATTCTGGTCAGTAACGCGGGACGAGCCTCTCACTTCTTTAAGGGCTTTCATGATAGCGTCCTTTGACACCCCGTTCTCTTTCAGGATACGCGCTGATATGCCGTTTTTCTCAATAGTGATTGCAAGGAGGAGATGCTCTGTGCTCAGGTATTCATCACGAAGGTTCTTCATCTCATTAGATGCGGCTTCAGCGACGTTGTTCAATCGTGTGGACATGTAAATCTGACCGGCACCTGCACCTTCCACACGCGGTAGTTTGCTTATCTCATCTTCAAGCTGTGAGATTATGCCCCCGGTATTTGCGCCAAGTTTTTGAAGGAGCTGGAGGGTCAGCCCTTCTTTCTGGTTGATGAGTGAAAGTAGAAGATGTTCCACTTCAAGCTGCTGCTGGTTTCGGTCAGTTGCTATGTTCTGTGCGTCCTGGAATGCTTCCTGGGCTTTTATTGTGAATTTGTCAAAGCGCATTAATGAATTCTCCCGTGTATTTCATTGGTGCAGGAGGGATTAAAAGCTTATTATGATAGATATTCCTTACTGAGCACAGTTGGAGAAATAAATACAAAGACATTTTATCCAATATGGAACATTTCGTTATTATGATGTTAAGAGAGAAGGTGTTTGCAGGGGAAGGTAAGATCAAGGCTGATACTGTACTTAAGAATTGCAGAATTGTGAATGTCAACACAAAAGAGATAATAAAAAACGATATAGCAATCAGGTCAGGTTTCATCACCGGTATTGGCGATGTTGAAGAACTGACAGGTGATCATACTGAAATCCTTGATATAAAAAATGATTATGTATGTCCGGGGCTGATCGATGGACATGTGCATTTCGAGTCAAGCATGACTACTCTTTCTCAATTTGCAGAGCATTCTATTCTCCATGGTACAACTGGTATCGTAATCGATCCGCATGAGATAGCCAATATCCTGGGCATAAAAGGTATCAGACTTGTTATGCAAGAAGCAAAAAGGCTGCCAATAGATGTTTTTTTCACAATACCATCATGCGTACCTTCAAGCCCGCTTGAAACATCAGGTGCGAAGCTCGGGCTGAAAGAGATTAAAGAGCTTCTGGATAAGAAATTCATTGTAGGTCTTGGTGAGGTAATGGACTACCCTGAAATCCTTCGAGCAAATCCCGAAAAACTTGAAATGATCGCAGCTGCCCTTGAGAGAAAACTCGTTGTTGACGGTCACTGTCCTGATATGAGGGGAAGAGAATTGTTCGGATACATGGGTGCCGGCATCTCAAGTGACCACGAGTCCGTAACATATGATGAAGCACTCGAAAAGGCGCGCCTTGGTATGAAAATCATGCTTCGAGAAGGCTCGGCAGCAAAAAGTCTTGCTGATTTCATCCCGAAACTGGTTCATGATAGAATATCCCTTGAAAACTTTTTCTTCGCCACGGATGATAGACAACCTGCCGATCTTATTGAAGGACACATGGACATAATCGTTCGAGCTGCAATCAGGCTTGGATTAAATCCAATTCAGGCAATTTCCATGGCGACCATCAATACGGCACATCATTACAGGATAGACCAGCTTGTGGGTTCCATAAGCATTGGTCGAAGAGCTAATCTTATAATACTCGATGATTTGCATGCTTTCAGGATCAAGAATGTGATAATACGCGGCAGGATAAACCCGAAAGTAGAAGTAACTGGATATCCAGGTTATGTTTTCAAAACGGTCAAATATAAAAAATTAGAACCAGATAATCTGAAAATCAAATCCATCAAAAAGATGGTTCAGGTTCATATCATAGAAATCGTCCCAGGTCAGCTTATTACGAACAGGAGGATTAAAGAATTAAAAACTTATGGACAGACCGTCCTGCCGGATATTGAACGTGATATACTCGCCATATCTGTGATAGAACGTCATAAAATGTCACGAAATATAGGAAAGGGTTTTGTACATGGTTTCAATTTGAAAGAAGGCGCAATAGGGCAAAGTGTTTCACACGACTCGCATAATGTCATTGTTATAGGCACGAATTTTGAAGATATGGCACTCTGCGCGAATAAGATAAGGGAACTGCAAGGAGGAGTGGTGATTGCAAAAGAAAGGATAATAGACTACCTTCATCTTCCTTTTGCAGGTATTCTCAGTACTGAAAATGCATGCGGTGTGGACAAAAAACTAAAAGAATTGCACAGCACAGTAAAAAAAATGGGCTGCAA
Organism: Candidatus Methanoperedens sp.; assembly: GCA_021409285.1. GTDB lineage: Archaea > Halobacteriota > Methanosarcinia > Methanosarcinales > Methanoperedenaceae > Methanoperedens. Next base: position 11,973 of record JAGFND010000041.1, read on the forward strand.
ACTTTATTCGCCTTTTATGCAAATGTCGTTCCTTTCGCTTCCTGTTATTCCGTCCCTCAAGATAACAGACAAGGGGCTAATTGATGTGGATGCATTTAAAATAATCGAACCTGTAATCAGCGCTGAGAAAAAATTCAGGGAATGATCTCACACCCATTATTGAATTCCGGATAATTGAAATCCATTGATGCTATGATGCCTCTGTCGATAAACTTTTGTACTTTTGGAAGTGCCCCTTCCAATTCCCTTACGAGATGCCTGACCGTTTTGCATATCAGATCATAACCATTCTTCCTGAGCATGTTCTGCCCCAGGTTCACAAAAAGACATCTTCCTCCGCATATCTGGAAAATATGACAGGATATACATGGTTCACCAACAGCCGCTTTATTACACAGGGTAGCTGGAGCGTCATGAAAAATCGAACCCACTATCGAGAAATCAAAATCAATAGAAACCGGACATGCTGAGATTCTCCCATCAGGCATTATCGTGAAAAAGTCAATACCCGATCCACACCGAAGGAGGGCCGGAGTATTCAAAAGCATCGAATTCATTATACAAACAAACGGTACGATCCCTGGAACCTTGTTCCTGCTCTCCATCTCCAATATCCACCATTCTACAAGTGAAGTAATGCCAAGATTATACGATCCGATCCATTCTTCAGGGCTGTTTTCTTCTTCATTCCAGCTTCCCCAGAACATTTCAAATCCGAGCTGCCAGTGAATATTCTCAAAAATGCCAAGATCATACAGATGCCTGACATTCTCATAAATATCCGTTCCCTGGGGAACTGTCATCCTTGCTATTAAGTCCCCTCGGAAGCCCCGTTCTCTTATAAGGCGCACATTCCGGGTTATCCTTTCATAAATACCGCTTCTGCGATTCCTGTCCGTCACTTCTTTTCTTCCATCTATTGAAACAAGGATCGAGTGGAATTTTTTAAGATACTCTGGTCTTATCCTGTCAAGCAGAAGGCCATTTGTCTGAATAACGAATCTGGCCGGGATCATATCCATGATTTTTTCCATCGTATCGATCCTGAGTAGAGGTTCACCTCCATAGAATTCTATGACCGGAGCTGTATCAAGGGACACAAATCTCTTAAGGTCAGTTATCGAGTACTGGATATCCTTTGGCGGCGAATCGCTGCCCCCACCGCAGTAACTGCAATTCAGATTACATTCTTTGGTCAGGATAACATGGTATTGCATACGTTATATATCCAGAACGACCCTTGCCGTCCAGTTTTCTCCTGTTTTTTTAACCTCGAAGTAATGAAAGGTGACCGCTTTGACATCTGATCTTAGCTTATGCTTTTTCTGGTCCATGTTCTCACCAGAGACTTTTGCTTTTAATAAATAATTATCGTTCTTGCGAATGGTTACATCAAATTTGCCAATAAGTATCTCTTCGGTGTCTTTCAGATAGATCAATTCCGAAAGCCAGTCCATCATCAGCCCATCTATAGATTCATTCTTCAATTCTATTTCCAGCGTTAATCCGATATCAATACTTCTCGTATCTACCATTACTTCAAATGTAGCGATGGCGGCATCTTCAAATAATTCTTCCAGGTTATTGCTTTCGGCCATGAACGCTGCATCGCCGGTTGAAATATTCTCAAGATATCTGTAAGACATATTTACTCAATATTCTATTCTTTATAACCCGGAATCTATTAAGTAGTTATTAAGATTTAGAATAAGGATGCCTGAAGATAATTAATACCTGGAAGTAACAGAGTCTCTACACCCTTCACAACTTTTTCTGCAATTAATTTTCTATTTAATTTTTGAGGAAGGGCCTGTCTCTATTCTTCTCTCTTGGAAATGCAGGACGCTGGTCAAATGAAGGTCTATCTCTTATCAATTCAGGTCCTGGCAAAGAATGATTCTTTTCGATCCTGTGAGCATCGCCTTCCATGCCCGCGGTCCCATCTGTAAGCTCTTCCATAATAGAAACATTTAATTCCATCATGGTTTTTTCTGGCACTTTTTGCGGCCCGCCCAGCGTTTCGCCTGTTATTTCGTCTATGTTCAGCAGGTAGCTTGCTCGTTCCATATCTATTTCGGAAAGTTTCTCTTTCTTCCACGAAGGCCAGTCATTCACTAAGGATTCTCTGGTAAAAGCCTTCATAAAGTCAGGCACTGTTCCCCATGTCTTTTCTATCTCACTAAGGGTATTTTCATAGTTTCCCATTTTTTCGATTTCACCCCATAAATATTATGCTGTCTATGCTCATATAGATTATGGTGAAATTAACCCCATTATATTTCTGTAAAAAAATTATTATTGTTACAATTATACTAAATAATCGTGAAAAATCACTTTTGAAAGTCCGAAACGTTTATATATTATACACATATTAATAATGATGAGGGTTATTTAAAAAGAAATTTGAAGACATTGGTGAAATATATGGCTAAGATATTTGAAAACAAGGGTGAAACTTTCGACGAGCACAAAGATATGTTCAAGAATTTAACCGACAATTACGTCGGAGTATCGAAAATGTTGGATCAATCCTATACCAGACTTTACAAACCCTGGATGGAATTCATGGGTGAAAGTACAGGTAAGATGAGTGAGATCTCAATGGGTGCGGGGCATAAAAGATATAAAGACTTTTATGATGATTGGATGAAAACATACCAGAATACTTTTGGGAAGTTTCCCCCGACACAGATGCCTGCGCCCAGGGAAACGCTTGAAAAGTTTGTAAAGATTGCCGAAGAATCAAATAAGATATGCATGTCCTGGGTAAACGAGTTTGGGGAAAATACAAAAAAGACCACAGATGTCTTGAACAATGGTACAGATCCGTCAAAATACAGTGAATGTCTTGATATGTGGAGAAAATCATATGAAAAAATATCGGATGATCTCCTTAACCTGCCCGTTGTTAAATTTCAAAAAGATACATTTGAAAATATAATTGGGATCCCGGATTTCTATTCAGAGAGTCTTGAGAAAACGGCAAAACTATGGAAGGACTCCTATAACAAACTATACGATCCATGGTTTGAATCCATGCAGAAGTTATCGCAAAGCATGGTAAAACTTTCAAAAGGGGAGGCAACTCCGGAAGCGTATAAAGAATTCTATGATATATGGACAAATACATACAAGGAAACTTACGGGCAATTGTTCAATTCTCTTTCAATGAAATCTGGAAAGGAAATATCTGATACATTTCAGGAAAGCATTAACATCAGTCTGAACCTGTACAGAGGATGGATCGATGCCATGGAAAAGATAGCGGAAAAATTCAAAGACCAGTCAAAATTCTCGGCAGATCCAGAGGCGCTTAAGGAATTTTTCAGTCTCTGGCTTAAGATGTATGAGAAGGCAACAGATGATTTCTTTGAGGGAATGCCTGTAGTTAGCCCTTTAAATGAAATGATGGAACCTGTTAAGAGCGCATGCAAGGTCTATGCAAGGACATCCATCAAGATGTCAAAACTCTGGCTTGAATCGCATATAAGCGCAGCAAAAATCGCTCCGTGATAAAACATGGATACATCAGATCTGGAATCCACACATAAGTTTTTTGACATGTGGATGAAAAACTATGAGGCTAACGTTTGCAGGATTTCAGAAATTCCTGCCATTGGTCCAACGCGTGAGAAATCCGAAAAAATGATGAAAGGTTTTCCTGTATTTCTTAACCTTTATTCAACCTGGATGGATACAATGGCCGATTTCCAGGGGATATCGATACAAGCCATGAAACGAATGAATGAAAAGGCTTTGAAAATGAAATCCGGGGAAGTTCAGGATACACCTAAAGAACTTTATAATATCTGGATCGAGTCATACAGCGAGACATTCAAGGAATTCCTGCGATCAGGTCATTTTGCATCGGATATGGGAAAATTCATGTCAAGTTTCCTTGACGCCCAGAAGTACAACCGGGAAATGCTTGAGGAGCACTATCTCAAACCTTCAAATCTGCCCACAAAGACAGATATCGATGAACTAAATAAGGAGTTGTATTCTCTCAGGAAACAGGTCAGGGAATTGGCAGGAAGAATGAACGAATTTTCCATGGAGAAATAAGGGTATATAAGGGCGGCGTTATGAGTGAACTCAGTTTAATTAAGAATGATTATGCAAGATATTTGAAAGGATTTGAAATGTTTTTGAAGGCCTCGGATATATCGGTCGGGACCACACCTCATGAGATAGTATATAGTGAAGACAAAATGAAACTTCTCCATTATGTGCCGACCGCATTGAAAACCCACCCAATTCCAGTTCTAATTGTATATGCACTTGTGAACCGCTATTACATTCTTGACCTTCAGCCTGATAAGAGTGTGATCAAAAAACTGCTGGATGAGGGCTTTGACATATATATCATTGATTGGGGATATCCATCTGGCGTTGACAGATATGTAACGATCGACGATTATGTGAATGGTTATCTGGATAATGCGGTTAATAAAGTAAGAGAGCTTTCAGGTAAAGAAAAAATAACACTTTTTGGCGTCTGCCAGGGTGGGACTTTTTCTGTGATGTATGCTGCATTGCATCCTGAGAAGTTGAAAAATCTCGTTACTTTAGTGTCTCCTGTGAACTTTGACACAGAGAAAGGACTTCTTCATACATGGGCAAAAAGCCTGGATGTCGACAGGATCGTGGATTACTATGGGATCGTTCCGGGAGATTTCCTGAATTCCGGTTTCCTGCTCACTGACCCTTTCAGGTTAATGATAGATAAGTATGTGGGCATGTTTGAGCGTATCGATTGTGCTCCCGGTGATACGGAATGTATAATCCGCAATGAAGAGATAGTCAAGAATTTCCTGAGAATGGAAAAATGGATATTTGATAGTCCTGACCAGGCAGGAGAGACTTTCAGGCAGTTTATGAAGGACTTTTATCAGAAAAATCTACTCATCAAGAACAAGTTGGTTCTCAATGGAAAAAAAATAGACCTTAAGAAAATAACGATGCCTCTCCTTAATGTAATGGCTGAATTCGATCATCTTGTCCCCAACGATGCCAGTATACCGCTTAATGATGCGGTATCAAGCACAGATAAGGAAACACTGATTTTCCCTACAGGGCATATAGGTATTTTTGTGGGATCAAAATCCCAGAAAGAAGTGTGCCCGAAGATAGCAGAATGGCTAAAGCCAAGATCAGAACTTGAAGTAACAGGAGAACCTGAAATTCCTGAGAGTAAGCCGAAAAGAGGCAAACGAAAATAGAAGGAGCTAAATGAGACTTAAGGACAAAGTGACTATCATAACGGGGGCAGGAAGCGGCATCGGAAGAGAGACCGCAATATTATTTGCAAAAGAAGGATCAAAAATCGTCATCGCTGACGTAAATGAAAAAGCCGGTCTTGAGGTTGCAGAGACTATAAAAAATGAGGGTGGTGAGGCTTTTTTTTCTATATTAGATGTTTCAAACAGGGCACAGATAAGACAGGTTGTTAAAGATACTATTGATAAATATGGTAAGATCGATGTCCTGATAAATAACGCCGGAATTATTCAGGATGCCCTTATTGTAAAAATGACAGAAGAACAGTGGGACAGGGTGATAAGTATCAATCTTAAAGGGCCGTTCAACTGCATACAGGCTGTGGTTGAACCAATGATAAATCAGGGAAGCGGTGTCATTTTAAATATCTCGTCGATCGTGGCTTTGTATGGCAATGTCGGCCAGGCGAATTATGTTGCAACAAAATCAGGGTTGATCGGAATCACAAAGACACTTGCAAAGGAACTTGGAAAAAAAGGGATCAGGGTCAATGCAGTGGCACCTGGATTCATAATTACGCCAATGACGGCAGGAATGCCTGATAAGATACTTGAAATGATGAAGGAAAAAACACCTCTTAAGAGACTTGGAAAACCAATAGATATTGCGAATGCATTGCTATTCCTTGCTTCAGATGAGTCAAGTTACGTCAACGGTGTGGTTCTCAGCGTGGACGGCGGAATGGTCTTATAATTAGATGATTCCTTATCATAATATATGATATCAAAAGGGTGAAAACAATGAGGAATGTGGTTATAGTATCAGCTACGCGTACAGCAATAGGAAAATTCGGAGGGAGCCTGAAGGAGTTCAGTCCGGGTAAGCTTGGTTCGGTGGTTCTGAAGGATGCTCTTAACAGGGCAGATATAACGCCGGGTGATGTAAATGAAGTCATTATGGGAAATGTCCTTTCTGCAGGCCATGGACAGAATGTGGCAAGGCAGGCAGCAATCGCCGCGGGCATCCCCGTGGAAGTCCCCTCCTACGGAGTAAACATGGTGTGTGGCTCGGGTTTGAAAGCGGTTATTATGGGCGCCAGTTCTATTATGCTTGGCGACGCAGATATTATCATTGCGGGGGGAATAGAATCCATGTCAACAGCTCCTTATGCTCTTAGAAAAGCGCGCTGGGGCGCAAAGATGGGTAATGATGAGCTTGTGGATCTGATGATCTATGACGGACTATGGGATATTTTCAATAATTATCATATGGGTATGACTGCGGAAAATGTGGCAGTAAAGTTTGGAATAACAAGAGAGGACCAGGATGATCTCTCTGCAAGAAGCCAGATCAAAGCAGAAGCTGCAATAAAAGCAGGGAAATTCAAAGATGAGATAACTCCAATACCTGTCCCGCAGCAAAAAGGTGATCCTGTTGCATTTGATACTGATGAATTTCCCAGGTTCGGCACAACCAAAGAGGCACTTGCAAAACTGAAACCCGCATTCAAGAAGGACGGTACAGTGACAGCTGGCAACGCTTCAGGAATAAATGATGGAGCAGCCTGCGTTCTATTGATGTCAGAAGAAAATGCAAAGGAAAAAGGAATTCAGCCCATGGCCACGATCAAAAGCTATGGGGTATCGGGTGTCCCTCCTGAAATAATGGGAATCGGACCGATCAATGCGAGCAAAAAAGCCCTCCAGCGAGCTGGCATTGCAGTGAACCAGCTTGATCTGATCGAGGCTAATGAAGCATTTGCAGCGCAATCCATCGCGGTAAACAGGGAAATGGGATGGAACATGGACATGGTCAATGTCAATGGCGGCGCGATAGCCCTCGGACATCCGATAGGGGCAAGTGGAGCAAGGATACTGGTCACGCTTCTTCATGAATTGAAGAGGAGAAAAGGAACATACGGACTTGCAACACTCTGTATCGGAGGAGGTATGGGTGCTGCCATGATCGTTAAGAGGTGAAATATATGTACAATATGAACAGGAAGACAAATAGAATACTTGATGGAAAAGTTGCACTTGTAACAGGTGGTTCAAGGGGGATAGGCCGTGCGATCGCAATGAGATTGGCGGAGGAAGGAGCAGATGTAGTAATTAATTATCAGAGCAAAAGAGAACATGCAGAATTGGTATCAAGACTGATTAACCAGATGGGTAGAACAGATGAATTGGAAAAAATCACTGATAGAATAAAAAATCTGGATAACAAGTCACATATTAAAGAACTATCGGATTTCATTGAAACCACTGGAAATCACTCATATATTTGCCAGGCCAATGTGAGCGATATAGACCAGGTGGGCAGGATGAAAGAAGAAGTGATGAGTCAATTCGGCAGGGTCGATATTCTTGTGAATAATGCAGGAATCGTAAGAGATAAATCTTTCGCTAAAATGACACATGATATGTGGAATGATGTAATGTCGGTAAATCTTGATGGATCGTTCTACTGCACGAAGGCATTCATCGAAGGGATGGTCGAGAGAAAATACGGCCGGATCGTGAATATTTCCTCGGTCATTGGAAGAATGGGGAATTTCGGGCAGGCAAATTATTCTGCTTCCAAAGCAGGTATGATCGGGCTTACAAAGGCGTTGGCAAAGGAATTTGCGGGAAAAGGCATCACAGTGAATGCTATTGCCCCGGGATTTATTGAGACAGATATGGTAAAAGGTGTCCCGCAGGAAGCAATGGACAAGATCGTTGCGAAAATACCACTTGGAAGACTGGGAAAGGCATCTGAGGTTGCTGGAACAGTCGCTTATCTTGCATCACCTGAGGCGGATTACATTACGGGCCAGGTCATCGATATTAACGGCGGATTGTATATCTGAAAAACGATTCTATTTTTTCAAGAAATATCAGCAAATGCGTTTTGACCTGCATATCCATTCAAATCATTCATCAGATTGCGGCCTTTCAGTAGATGACATTCTCAAGACTGCTGTGAAGAACGGACTTGACGGGATAGCGATATTCTCGGAGTAAAAAAAAAAATTCCTCCATCGAGACATTCAATTCAAGATGCCTGTTCGGAGAGAATGATAAAGCAAAAGAAATGGCAAAAATACTTGGCAAACCCGAAGTTGGAGGGAGCGATTCCCACGTACTTTCA
>JAGFND010000042.1 GCA_021409285.1 Candidatus Methanoperedens sp.
ATCTTCTTGGATCCCTATCTTAACCTGAAGTGAAACTTCAATTTCATGCAAGGTTATTACCTCCTTTTTGCTCAAATCAGAGGTAATCTCCTTCATGAGATAAAATAAATTTTAGCCGATGTTTTTACACGACCAATAAATCCATCTCCACATCTTGACTGTCAATTATTGTATATGAGCCAAGACGGTGCTTACCGCGCCTTCCAACCCGCGCGCTGCAAATCAAGGTATCTCCATCAACATCGTCTGAGAGAATCCCGCCGAATCAATCGGAATGGGAAGCCTTATCGGAGAGTCCCATGCGATGATCATAATTAAATCCCTATCGTCCCAGGAAACTATATTCTCAGACACACGGGATCAATGAACACCCTCAAGCAAAAACGAACGGCGATGGAGGTGTGTGAAATCTCAATCGTCTCATGTTGACGGAGTCGCCCCCTGCAATCGAAGCCTCCCCCAGCAGAATCAAGTTAGGATGGAAGCCTCAAGGGGAGTCTCAAGTGGGTATACTCCATATTAATATTCAAGTACTGTTAAAGAATGATTTTATCTGTCTGCAGCTTGAGACAATTGCCTAAAAAGCTCGATGCTACTCTTTCTATTCTATAATATTTGTATTTTGCCTGATTATATGAACTGACAACACGATATTTTTTCATTATAGAAAGGTTGTGAGATATAAGGTTCTGTTTTTCTTTTAAGATAGAGACAATCTCACACACGCAAAGATCCCCGCTATTCAATAAAAAAGCGATCTTTAACCTTAATGGAGAGCTGAAAACTTTACAGAAATTGCTGATTTCAATTACGGTATCGTCTGATACAATGATTGACTCGCTTTCAAGTTTTTCCATCCAATCTTTCTTTATATTTTTATCTTTCGGGCAGCATTTCATAGAATGACGTATGGTTTATTATCGTATCAATTTTTCTTGATATTCAAGTAGCATACTTATTTCGATCATGATAGTTAAGAATTAAAATTTGTCCTTATAAAATTTCAACTGGAGATATATTCAATGAATGAAATAACAATGCGCAGCGGAGGAACAGGTAGAGGAGGTCTCGGAATAATAAGCAAATACCTGACCCTCTGGATCCTTATTGCTATGGCAGGCGGGATAATCCTTGGGGCTGTTTATCCACAGCTATCCTCAATACTTGACGCTGTCAGGATCGAAGAGGTCTCGCTCCCCATTGCGATAGGTCTTATCTGGATGATGTACCCGCCGCTTGCAGGTGTGAAATACGAAGAACTCTATAAAATGAAGCAGCAAGGAAAAGCCCTGAGCGCATCCATTGTCCAGAACTGGATTATCGGTCCTGTTCTCATGTTCGCTCTTGCCTGGATATTCCTTCCTGACCTTCCAGAGTACAGGATAGGTTTGATCCTGATCGGTCTTGCACGATGCATCGCCATGGTTCTTGTCTGGAACCAGCTGGCAGGTGGAGATAATGAACTGTGCGCGGTTCTTGTCGCTGTGAACTCTATCTTTCAGGTAGCGCTGTATTCGGTTCTCGCCTATGTATTCATAACAGTATTATCAGCATGGATAGGAGGTGCAGGAGCAGGCGCTGTTGTGGACATTTCCATATGGGAAGTCGCTAAAGCTGTATTCATCTATCTGGGAATTCCCTTTATTGCAGGCATTATAACCCGGTCTGTCCTGGTAAAAAAGAGAGGAAAGGACTGGTATGATAATGTATTTATGAAAAAGCTTGGTCCCACCGCATTGATAGGACTGCTATTTACAATTATCGTCATGTTCTCTTTAAAAGGAGAGTACATTGTAAAACTCCCCATGGATGTATTCAGGATAGCAGTCCCGCTGCTTTTGTATTTTATCATAATGTTTAGCGTCTCGTTTTTCATGTCTCACAGGCTGGGGTTTTCTTATGACCAATCCACAACCCTGGCATTCACAGCAGCCAGCAACAATTTTGAACTTGCAATTGCAGTAGCGATTGCCGTGTTCGGGATAGGTTCGGGTATGGCGTTTGCTGCTGTCGTGGGACCACTCATTGAAGTGCCTGTTATGTTGGGGTTGGTACACGTGGCAAGAAGAGCGAGCGTCATGTGGTTTGATCAAAACGGATTGCCAATACATAGAAAGACTACCGCATATGATGCAGAAAATACTAATAAAAAGGAGGAATAAGATTTGTCATGGTTCAATGAGAAAATACCATAGCTGAAGTTGTAGCCTGTGCAATGTTTGTGGCTGCGGGTTCCCAGTTATCATGGAGCGAGGTATATGAAAAGATCATGGAGACAAAAGGAATAGATGGTTAAAATAATCTCCGAACAAAAATATTTTGACATATGCTGATTTGAAGAAACAGATTGAAAATACTGAGGTAGGATAGAATGAGGAAAGTCTTGTTCGTGTGTATAGAGAACGCCTGCAGGAGTCAGATGGCGGAGGCTTTCTTTAATAAATATGCAAAAGGCGCAATAGCTTATTCTGCAGGAAGCGCTCCAGCGAAAATCATCGATCCAAAAACAGTTGAAGTAATGAAAGAAAAGGGGATAGACCTTGCAAATAAAAAGCCAGCGAGTTTTAATTCATTGCTCGGTGAAAGTTTCGATTCTATGATAACGATGGGCTGCAAGGATATTTGCCCGATAGCATCTAAAGAAAAGACGATTAAATGGGATATAGAGGATCCCAAAGGGCATTCTGTACAGAAATATAGAGAAATAAGGGATATTATCGAGAACAAAGTCAAAGAACTGGTAAAAGAACTTGGTATTTATGAATAATAAAGCGATTAACCGATTAATAGAGCCAAAACAAAAAGGAAAGACAAAATTCATATTTTTCAGCTGTAAGGGCGGAGTCGGTAAAAGTACCATGAGCTGCGCCACTGCTGTATGTCTTGCCAGGAACGGTTATAAAACGTTGATCGTTACCACAGATCCTGCTCCAAATCTTTTAGATATATTTGGTCAGCATATTGGACATAAAATTTCTGCTATTAACAATATTGAATACCTGTTCGCGATCGAAATAAATTCGATACTGCACCTACAGGACATACTCAGTACTGCCCGGCATCGGGTTTGTAACAGGATCAACTGAACTTGCAGAGATTGGAAATATCAAAGACTTCAAAACGCCAGACAAATTAGCTGCATGGACAGGGATAGTATCATCAGTCTATCAGTCTGCTGATAAGTTAAACACTGGAAAGATAGCCAGGCGAGGTTCCAAGCATCTACGATGGATTCTTGTGGAAATTGCACAGGCATCAATAAAGGTGAAAAGAAGAACCAAATTCACAACTTTCTTTCAAAGAATCAAAACGAGACAGGGATTCAAGAAAGCAATTGTAGCATTAGCCAGAAAAATCCTCTGCATACTACACCATTTTCTGACAAACAGAGAACCTTATAAGGAAAATGATGAGACACCAATAAAGAACCTAAAGTTACCCAAGGACAAAGTGTCGAACATAATGACCGCTGATGAAATGATCAAGATACTCTCGGATGCAGGATATGTGGTTTCCAAACCTGTTATGGGGTAGTACACCTACCCCTTTTACATAAGAAATCTTTGACTATTGTGCACTTTCCGGTAAATCCCATTTCTTTTATTTCTCGAAATAGTCGGGCCGCTGTGAAAGGTCCTTCGTGAAGCTTCTGAACAATGTAATCCTTGTAATTGTCCAGCTTACTTTCTTTCTTTGCCCGTTGTTTTGGTTCCGGTATTGCTGTTAAATTTAAATATTTTTTTACTGTCTTTCTGTCGTGTCCTGTTTTATCGGATTTCTCAGTGATGTTCAAACCCTGTGCGTGTAGTTCTCTTATCATAAACCATTCCTCTATTTCCAACATAGTTTCCAATCCTGGGATTTTTACCCAAGATTGTCAACTGGGGAATTGTATCCCGCCGAAAATGGGGAATTTTTGACCGCCATTGACATCTCCATGTTCCATTAGATAAAATATTAATGAAAACGATAAAGAAGAACTATTATGGGTTCTATAAGAATAATATCGAGCCATTACAAACAACCAAACAACCGTTTAGTTTTATCAAAAGTTAATGAAAAAACGTACACCATATGGCAAAATTTCTTTAGAGAAAAATATCCCAAAAAACCTTTATTGTTTGATATTGCCTGGGCTATTAATCGAAGGTTATATGAGTAACTTCAATTAAGCATAACCCCGTACTTAAGAACGCGGCCTATACATATCGCTTTTTGCATGATGTGCATCCTGACCTCTTATATACTTCTCAACAACTTCCCATCCATTCCCAACAGATCCATGATAACAGCTTAGCGTCCACAAATGATCATCACAAAACTCTTTTGAGATGGGGGATTTTTCTCTTAACCGATGATGAATGGATTAATATCCCATTCATAACAGGTCAACTCCACATCTCTCCCTTAAATACAGAATCTGTCTTGTCGCTGGTACTGTGGTTAATTTTCTTGATCTTTATGATAAACTCATTTCCTATGCTTATCGGTTCTTCAAAAATCGCATCGATCCCGAGAAGTCTTAAATGGTCCTGGAAATCATCTGCAGTTTTAAGATCCTTGATCCTTATCTGAACAATTTCCCCTATCCTTTCCCCCTTTTTTCTATTCTCTATCGTCCGGGTCATGGGTAAAAGTATGCTTTCCCCCAGCCTGTGGCATCGTTCTTTTCTCTGCGTATCGTCCTCATCCCATTCCACAGACTGGAATGCTTCCCTGCATACCCGGGGGAAGAAAAAGTCCCTTCCATAATCGTTATAAAATTCAAAAGCATACCTCAGATCAGCACAATTGCTCTGGGAGCTCGTATATTTGATGGGTGAAAGCTGCATGTCCGGGTCTTTGATAACGACTCCTTCATTGAGCGTTTTCCCGAAATCCCTTATGATCTTTTCAACTTTGATATGTGTTTCACTTACCTCAAATTCCCCAAAAAGCCTCACTGACTTGATCCCGTAACCTGCGAGGAGCTCCCTTCGCTTCATGACAGGTAGCGGCCTTCCAGTAATTTTTTCTCTAATATCAAATGCAAAGAACTCAAGCGATTCAATGTCATAGAATGATTTCGGGACATACGGGTTATCAGGACCAACCATTTCACCGCACAACACAAGGTCAGGAAAATCAATGAAAAAATCACCGCTGATCACGTCATTGATCTTATCAGTCGTATACGGACATACATATCCACCCCGGGTGATACCCAGGATCCTATCTCCAATGAGAGCCACCCTGACATTATAACCATTCATCTTTTCTTCCACAAGAACCGTCTTTATGGTGGAAAAATGCTTAGCTACACCAGGATGCAGCATCAATATGCGTGATATTTTAGGAAAACCTCTCACTATGTCAAATGGTTCAAGAAATACTGAAGTTCCCGCTTCAATGTTTGAGATCGGTTTGTCAAACCTGAATAACTCAGGTTTCGCATGCACATACTGCAGTGTCTTTCTTTCAATGGCACCGATAATCCTGTTTTCAGGGATATAGGTCAGTTTTGAGAGTTTTTCAACATCCAGTTTCTTAATAAAATCGGAAGAGACATCCCGTCTCATCCTTTCTCCACCAGAAGTCGAAGAATTCCTCTCCTGCTGATTATTCCCACCATTTCATCCCTGAGATTGAGTACTGGCACTCCTCCGATATTCATATCCAGAATAAGGGAGATGACCTCTGTAATAGGGGTATTTGTTCTGACAGATTTCACATTATGTGTCATAATATCCCCTACTATGAGATTCCTGATCCTCTCATCCTGCTGATTATCCGGCACGAGCATTCTAAAATTCATCATGGCGTTGGCGATATCCCTTTCAGTGATAATGCCCACTATTTCACCATTCTCAATTACCGGCAGCCTTCCTATATCATTATCAAGTAGAAGGCGTCTTGCATGCGAAACACGCTCACCGGGGCTTACGGATATGGGTTCTTTCATGATATCTGCGGCATAACCTTTTACAGTCCGGGCATTTTTCAGTATCTCATGAGGTGTGACCCAGCCCTTGATCGCCCCGTTGTCGGTAACAACAAGAATACCGCTTTTCCTGTCCATCAAAGCAATTGCATCTTCGACACTTGTATCCGTGAGGACCTTGGAGAACAGGTCTGTCGTTGCTGTGGCGACGTGAAGCGAGGAGGCCGGAAGATTAGACGTTTTCCAGGTTCCCAGTTTGCGCGCTATGCTTCTCATAGTAATAACTCCAACAATGTCGCTCCCATGCATCACGAGAAGCCTGCGTGTATCTTTCTTGCTCATCAGTTCCATCGCATGTGAAATCGTATCCGATTTATGCACGATTATCGGTGTTGTCATTATGTCTTTTACTTTCATTTTTGTCGCCTCACATTGTCAGTATTGATTTTATGATATTATCTCCGGTCAGTATCCCCATTATTCCATTTCCAATTACAGGTAGCCCATTTATCTTTTCTGATACCATCAATCTGGCTGCTTCTGTGGCAGAGTCTTCATAGCTTATCGTAATGATCGGGTATGTCATTATATCCTCAGCCACCAGAGGTACCTCCTTAATATACCTGTTTTGTTTTTTTCCAGCTGGACTTTCCTTTCGCGTCATATTTATTTCTTTCCCTGGCAGATCCCCGGTTTTTCCCCTCATTTCAGTAAATGTCAGGTTCGAACTGGTAATGATCCCTACAGGTTTGTCGTTATTCTCAAGAACAACAGCTCTATCGGTCTGGTTTGCCTGAAGCTCATAAAGGATATGGCTGATAGTATGATGCCTGTGCACCGTGACAGCCGGCTCTATGTTCAAATCCTTTACTTTCAGGTCAATATCCAATCCTGCGAAATATTTTATAAGGTCCCATTTGGTGACGATCCCTACGACTTCATTACTGGAATTGACCACTGGCAATCCCCCGATGTTATTCTCACTCATCAATTCAGCAAGCTGCTTAATTGAGGCATTTGAGAATATCGTTATCAGGCTTTCTGTCATCACCATTTTTATGGGAATATTATCGATCGGCCGGCGACGCCATTGTGGCTCTGCCTGGTCAAGTCTTCGACTGATATCTTTTTTTGTCACGATCCCTACAGGCTTATTATTCTCGATCAAAACCAGTCGTCCGATCTTGTGGCGAAGCATCAGGTTCCTGGCTCTTGCAACAGTTTCATCGGGGGATACTATGTATACCGGTGAACTCATTATATCTTTTATTTTCATGATTATCATCTTCTATTGGGCCATTGCCCGGACAAAGTCACGTTCGGTTATGATACCTTTCAATTCGCCGTCCTCAAATATTGGAAGGGATCCAACATTTTTTGAGATCATGATAGCTGCAGCCTCTCCAATATCTATATTGGATGCGGTGAAAATCACATCCCTTTTTATGAGTGTCCGGATCGGCACATCAAAGACATCTTTTACGTTTCCGGTTACAAGACGCTCAAAAATCTCACCGCTGCCCAGGAACCGCATGATATCTGATGCCGTTATGATCCCGAGGACAACATTGTCCCGGATTATTGGGAGCCGCCTGAAACCGTTATTTATCATAGATCTCATAGCCGCTCCCACTGTCATATCTGGAGGAGCTGTCACCAGGTTCTGGCTCATAAATTCACTGACTTTCTTACCCGTGATAATATCCGAGCTAAGATATACAAAATCCCTTTCGGTGATTATTGCTTTCACAATGTTATTGTCATCTGTGATCGGGATCCCCCCGACATTCTCCTTTAGCATGGTGCTCAATGCATCTCTTAAAGAATCCTTTTCATTGAGATATATCACATTCTCTTCCATGATCTCACTTATACTTCCGTTAATGGCTGCGAGAAGATTTCCCTGATGTCTGTTTTTCACGATCATGTTCCTCAAACCTCCCCCCATAAAATCCACGATATCCTGGGAGGTGATTATCCCCTTCAAGCGTTTTGTTCCTGCATCAGCCACAGGGATCCTCCTGAATCCATGAACCAACATCATTTTTACTGCATCGATTACAGGCATTGTTGGAGGGATGGTCACGACATCACCTGATGCAATGGTCATTACATCTCCTGCGTGTTCGGATATCCTTGATTTGAAATCCAGAGGTTTCATATTGCGGATATACGCATCACGAACTTCTTTTTTTGGTCCTGCATTAGTTTTCTGATTTTTCATAACACACCTAAATGAAAGATTTTAATATGTCGCTCCTATCGATTATACCCACAAGTTTGCCGTTATTGACAACTGAAAGCCTTCCTACATCAAGCTTCATGAAAGCCTGGATAGCTTCTTTCAGATTCGCGTCCATTGGCAGCGTATATGCGGGAATGCTCATGATTTTTTCAACAGGTGGGGACATCGTTGATTTGGTTCCATTCTCATCTTCTCTCTCGATCCTTGCATATCCTGCCTTTATGATATTCCGCCTTGTCACCATTCCTATCAGCTGACCGTCTTTTATCACAGGATATCCCGATAGGCCGGATTCTTTCATATTAAGCCATACTTTGGCTATGTTATCCTTTGGAGAACAGGTCAGGACATTAGTTGTCATTATTTCACTTACCTTCTTCAGAGGGATCTTATCCAGTTTCAGGTTCCTGAAAATGTCCACTATACTCAAAATACCAAGAAGAGTTCTCTCGTGGCTGGATTTTAAAATTGGCACTCTTCCAAGACCTGCCTCTATCATGAGTTTTGCCGCCTGTATCATATCCATATCAGGATATATTTCCGGGAATTCAGTCGAATAACCTTCCACTGTAACATTTGATTTTGTGGAAAATATATTAAGGATCTCTTTTTCGTTCAATACTCCGACCACCCGGTTCTTATTATCCACGACTGGCACGGTACGTTTATTCTGGTCCCTCATAACCTGGCGCGCATGTGTCATGAAATCAGTCTCTTTCAAGAATACCGGGTTACTTGTCATTATCTGTTCCACTTTCATAGTTTTAACTCCTTTTACCATCTATATATAAATTATTATATTGACGTATACTGAAGATTCATGTTTCCTGGCAGCTCTCGCAGAGAAGCTTCCCATCCACAAGCAATAGAGTGTCCACATTGTCTCCGCATTCTTCACAAATGCCTCGGTGAATCTTCTGGGGTGATTCTGTAGTTAAAATAGTCTCACGATTCATCTTGATGAGATCTGAAAAGATGTTTCCCATCTCAACCGAAACTGCGATCAGGTCAATATCTGTCACAATACCTATAAGATTCGAATTTTCAACTACAGGTAATCGCCTTATTTGCATTTTCACCATCCTGTGCATGGCGTCCGTGATATCTTCGGAAGCGGGTATAGTTATCAGCGGAGTTGTCATTAATTCTTTTATCGAGACATCACTTGGTTTACGGTTCTTTGACACTATTTTTCGGACAATATCGCGCTCTGTAACAATACCGACCGGGCGTTTGCCGTCAGTAATTATTATACTGCCAACGTCCAGTTCAAGCATTTTCCCGGCTAATTGGGTGACATCGCTTCTGATGTCAGCAGTTACTACATCACTTGTCATTACTTCTTTTACCGGCATTCTGACTTCCATGCTTATTTTCCTCCCTGTTATTAACTATGTTTTTTAAATGTTTTATATGTTGTGCTAAGAGGAAAGAGAAATCCTATGGCGTCAATGAACAGCTGGATCGCATCTCAAGATTCTCCGTATGGTATCACCTCGAAACCTTGATGTACCATTCAGGCTTTAGTAGACCCAAATGGCGCATTCATCGCATCAGATATGGGAAGAGTTCTTAAAGAGTTATTACTGGGAGAAAATACTTGATCTGGCAAAGGATTACCCTGAAAAACGAAGCCTGAATATTCAGTTCTTTGACCTTGAGCAATTCGATATGGAGCTTGCACGGGAGCTTATTGAGCATCCCGAATCCGTGTTAAAACATGCAAACGAAGCCCTACTGGCTCTTGACCTTCCATCAGATGTTGTTTTTGTGAATACACATATCCGTATCATCGACCTGCCAGAGCTTACCCAGATAAGAGATCTTCGCAGCATCAACATAAACAGGTTTATTGCTGTGGCGGGTCTGATCAGGAAAGCCACAGAGGTCAGACCAAAGATCCTCAATGCAGCATTCAAATGCAAGCGATGCGACCATGTGACTTTCATGCCGCAGGGAGAGGGGAAGTTCGTTGAGCCGTTTGAGTGCGAAAACGATGTATGCGGCCGTAAAGGCCCATTCAAACTTATCCACGAGGAATCAGAATTCATCGATGCGCAAAAATTGCGTATCCAGGAATCTCCGGACGAACTTCGGGGAGGTGAGCAGCCGCAGACCCTGGACGTTGATGTGGATGACGATCTTGCAGGGATAGTGGCGCCTGGTGATCGAGTAGTGATCACGGGCATCCTGCGTTCATACCAGAGAAATACCCAGCAGGGAAAGAGCACTTTCTTTGACCTTGTTCTTGACGGCATATCAATCGAGATAGAAGATAAGGAATTCGAGGATATCGAGATATCCAAAGAGGAAATTGATGAAATAATCACCATGGGAAAAGACCCGGCAATTTACGACAATGTTATTCATTCGATCGCACCATCCATATATGGATATGAAGAAGTAAAAGAAGCTATGGCTCTGCAGCTATTTTCAGGAGTTGCAAAATCCCTCCCTGACGGTACGCACATACGTGGTGATTTCCACATACTTCTTGTGGGAGATCCCGGGGTTGCGAAATCCCAATTGCTGAGGTACGACGTAAAGCTCGCCCCGAGAGGTATTTATACAAGCGGCAAGAGTTCAACTTCAGCCGGCCTCACAGCTGCAGCTGTCAAAGATGAATTCGGTGACGGGCGCTGGACACTTGAAGCCGGGGCGCTTGTACTTGCGGATATGGGGCTTGCCTGCGTGGATGAACTTGACAAGATGGAATCGGAAGACAGAAGTTCGCTGCACGAAGCAATGGAGCAGCAGACCATTAGCATAGCAAAAGCCGGCATAATGGCAACGCTTAAATCACGCTGCGCTCTTCTCGGAGCTGCAAACCCGAAGTTCGGAAGATTTGACAGGTATGAGCCGATCGCAAAACAGATAAATATGCCGCCAGCGCTTTTATCACGTTTTGACCTGATATTTATCCTGACAGATGAGCCTTCGGTTGCGAGGGATACAAAGATAGCAGAGCACATACTCAGGGCGCATTATGCAGGTGAACTTGCGATGAGACGTGAGCATGTATTGAATTCAGGCATTGCGATAGAAGAAATAACAAAGGCGATGGAAGTCATCCAGCCTGTTATTCAGGCGGATATGCTGAGGAAATATATTGCATATACAAAACGGAACATTTTTCCAATAATCCAGGATGATGCCAGAAAGCAGCTTATCGAATTTTATCTCGGCCTGCGAAAACAGGGTGAAGATCCGAATTCTCCCGTACCTGTGACTGCCAGGCAGCTTGAAGCTCTTATCCGTCTGGCTGAGTCAAGCGCCCGTGTGCGCCTGAGTAATGTAATAACAACAGAAGATACTGCTCGTGTTATGAGAATAGTCATGGTAAGTCTCAAGCAGGTCATGACTGATCCCGAAACAGGAAAGCTTGACGCAGACATAATCAATGTAGGGATGGGCAAAAGCCAGCGTGACAAGATAAAAGTATTAAGAGATATCATAAAGCGTCTCCAGGATGAACATAAGGGTTCGGCGCCCAGGGAAGAAATCCTTGGAAAAGCCGAGGAAGCCGGGATCAAAAAAGATGCTGCTGAAGATATGATACAAAAGTTAAAGAGTGCAGGAGAGATAATTGAGCCAAGCAATGACAGGTTCAGAGTTGTTTGAGATGTATTTGAAAAAGCATGAAACAGAAGGAAAGGTAATAGTGGCTGTATGTGATAAGGCAATTCTTGGAAAAGAATTCAGGGAAGGTAAGCTTGTGCTCAGGCTTGATGAAAGGTTCTATAAAGGTGATGAAGCCTGTGAAGACACGGTAAAAGAAGCACTCATCTGTGCTGCTATAGCAAATGTATCCGGTGAAAGATCCGTTGCCTGCGCAATTGCCTGTGAATGCATCGATCCCGATGCTATTATTTATATCGAAGGCATTCCACATGCTCAGATGGTGCGATTATGACAGAAATTCTTGAAAGTAATAAATTAATAGAGCTTGTGACTGAAAAACACAGAAGATTGCTTGATACATATAATGGGGAGTTCTTTGAACTTGAAAGCAAATTGAACTCCATAAAACAACAATGGGTTGGAATTAAGAAGGAAATTGAATCAACGGAGTCAAAAATAATTGTGCTTAATGAAAAATATCATTTGCTTTATCATCAAGCAAAAAAACAGAGAGAAATAATTATTTCTGATGCAATTGAAAAAATGCGTGCGATAAAGGCAGCCAATGTGCAGGATGTTGTACGCCTATCCGGAAAGATAGAAGCATTCGAGGCGCGACTTCAAAATTCCAAAAATATTGATGATGAAGAAAAAATCATTGCAGAATTAAGAAAACTCTTTAATGATATTGAATCTGCTGTCAGGAAAGGAGGATCATTGCTGACTTGCATGCCGATCATGGATAAATTGAATGAGGCGAAAGCTTCTCATATGGAACTTATTTCAATTGGTGATGATCCAAAAAAACATGCTGATTCATTTAGCGATATTGAGGGTCAGATAAAAGAAATAGAAGGACGCCATAACTGGTTAAAACACAGGATCGAAAGTCATAACAATGCTCTTGCTTACTGGGCAAAACCGCAGGTGTGATAAAAATGAATGAGGATATTTCACAGGGAGAGAAAAAAGTCGCTGGGGTAGAGGAAAATTTGCATGAGCAGGCACCAATAATTGTGGCCAAACTCCCCGAAAAGGATCTGAAAGAAAAAATCAACAGTCTCAGGCAGAGGCTTGAGCAGAATGAACGTGAATTGAAAACTATTTTTCGTGACATCTCTTTTCATAATCAGAGCGGCCAGGACCTGAAAGCCAAACGTGACGGCTTACATGCCCGTATCAAGGAACTGTCTCCAAAAGCCCAGGACCTTCGAAAAAAACGTGATGAAACAAATGCAAGGATAGCTGAATTAAAAACCATGCGAGATCGGTTAAGAGGAAAAGGAAGGGAATTCAGCGAAAAGATAGGAGATCTCAAGAAAGCCCGCGACGATCTCAACCTGACAGCGCGCGGAAGAGTTGAAACTCTTGAAAAAGCGTATGCAGACGAACTTAATATTTTTCTGACCGCAGATATCCCGCTGGAGCATGAGATCAGTGTGCTCAACCGGATTATGGAGCTTGGTCATAGACTTGAAGCCACGAAAAAAGCAAATGAAGTGCATACGGAGATTTCCACTGAGTACAGCAAAGCAAAGGAAATATACTCGGATATGGATTCATTGCATGCGCAGATACAGACACTTGCCCAGGAATCCCAGAATCATCATGAAGAAATGATAGCCTTTTATAATGAGATCGACACGCTCCGGAAAGAAGCGGACTCATATCATTGGGAATTAACAGAAAAATATAAAGGCATAAATCCACTTCGAAAAAAGATTACTGCTCTTAAAGCAGAAAGCCCGAAGTTAAGGGCAGAACTGGAAGCATATCTTGAACAGATGAAAGAATACCAGCTTGAAAGGGACGCCCACAAGAACGAAGGAAAACGAGAGCTTGCAAAGGAGAAGTTTAAAAAAGACGGTAGATTGAGCCTGGATGAGTTCAGATTGCTTGTGGAAAATGAGGATATCAAGCTTTAGACCATACTCCTGTTGCTTTTCCATGAAGGGCAAGCTTACCGATTATTCTGTTGATACTTTTTGACAGCGGAGCTGGCATTCTTTCCTCAAATGCAGTTCCAGGAAGCGGCATGAAATAATGAGAATGCACTTTTCCTCCCTGCCCGGTTAGCCATTTTATGACCCTCAGGGTCTCACGCTGGTCTTCTTCAATCTCACCGGGCAGGCCGAATATGAAATCCACAACCGGTGTAAATCCGTGTCCAAGGCATTTCTCAGCTCCAATGAAAATATCTTCAACGGTATGGCCCCGTTTTATGCTATCAAGTATCCTCTGGCTTCCTGACTGCCCGCCCATGTTTATGGTGTTATTCGCACAATACCCTGAAACAATCTCAAGAAGCCTATCGCTTATGAATTCAGGTCTTACTTCACAAGGGAATGTACCAAAAAAGATTTTCCGGTCTCGCGGCAGGGCGGACAGCAGCTTTTCGATCTTTCCAACATTCGGATGGATGCCATCCGAACCGTAGGCAAAAGCATTGGGCGATGTGAACCTGACGTCTTTCAAAAATCTTGCATTTCTTGAAATGATGTCAATGCTCCGGTGTCTCATCATGTGACCAAACAACTGCGGTGTCTGGCAGTAAGCACAGTTAAAAGGGCAGCCGCGGCTTATTTCGATGGTATTATGCATAATAAAAGGGTCAAAAGGTGGAAATTTATCAAGATCCACATTCTCTCTTTTTTTTGTTAAAAAGATCCCGTCTTTTTCAAAAGCTATTCCTTTGACAGATGATACGTCGCTCCCATTCTGGATCGTTGCGATCAATTCCGGCAATGTCTCCTCACCTTCTCCGATCACAACATAATCAAAATAGCGCAGCGTCTCGTCCGGGCGTGCGGATGGGTGCGGACCGCCGGCAATGAATATGGCATCTTTACAGCATCGTTCCACTTCATGGAAAACCGATTCGGCCTGAGGTGTTGCAAAACTATAGACCATGATCCCCTCGAATGGTTGGCGCACAAGATTTGCCCCCGGAATAAGGGGTATCAATGCTGCGATGCTTTGCATGTTGTGTTTATGAAAAAGAAAATTAACGGGTAAACCTAACGAAATGTCCATGTTATTTGCACTTTCCTTTAATATTTTCAAAAAGCTGCTTTTGTATATAGTATTTTTTCAGGATTGATGTTAATCTCTATATAATATTAAGAAACATACTAAACATTTGAATGAAAAAATGTCTGTTCTGCAATATTGAAATAAAGTCTATCGTTTTGGAAAATCAATTGTTTTATGTGATTTTCGACAAATACCCTGTCAATCCAGGACACTTATTGATTATTTCCAGGAGACATATTCCGGATCTGTTCGATTTGAATGAGACTGAGTTTAATCATCTCTATGAGATCATAAACAAAGCAAAGAAGATGTTAGATCTGAAATATAAACCTGATGGCTACAACATAGGAGCAAATTGCGGTGAAGTTGCCGGCCAAACGATACTCCATTTTCACCTCCACATTATTCCAAGATATAATAGTGATGTAGAAGATCCAAGAGGAGGAGTCAGAAACCTGAAGAAGCCTGTTGAATATTACTGATTGGTTGTAATAGGGGACAGGTAGTAACCATCAAACTATATATATAGACACTTGCATAATATACATTGTGGAGGTAACTTTATGGAAGAAGAATCAAAGGAAATAAAGCATGCGATCAATGACCTGACCGTCAAAATTGATGACAAAATTGATGAACTGTCAAAATCAATTGGGAAACTAATAGGAGAGAAAAAAGAATATGCTGAAGGGAAGATAAACGAAAATCCTCTTGCCTATGTGGCAGGAGCATTCGTCGGCGGGGTGATCGTGGGCTATGTGATGGGAAGAGGAAAAGGATAGTGCAGCAAAGTATTATAGATTTTCTCAGCGGCCTTTCAAAATCGATAATCCAGGGCCTTATCGAAGCGCAGAAGCATGGTGGAATTGGGAATTTAATAGAAGAGAGTATCGAGAAATTCAGAAAAAAGTTATTCAGTATCGGGATTGCGATCTCAATTGCTGGTACTGGATTTTTCTTGATCCTCTGGGGAATTGCATCCGCCATTGATGTGATCTTCACTATCCGGGGCCTGGGGTATGTATTGATAGGTTTTCTTGGGGTACTAACTGGAGCACTTGTATATATATATAAAAAATAGAATGGGTGGAGCGCCGATTACTGGGTGGAGTTCCCTGGAAATGTTATTTCAGGCGAACCCCATTCGAGCCAGCTATAACGGCCTGCGCCCTTCTATTATCCTGAGCAGCACCAGGATGATAGCAATGATCAGCAATATATTGATTAAGCCACCAACTGAACCGATCGATCCCAATATCCAGAGTATCAACAGAATCAAAACTAATGTCCATATTATATCCATTATTTAACCTCCTCATATATAATATTTGAACCGAATGTTAATAATCTTTTCGGTTGTCTCTTAATAATTAAGTACTATGCTAATAGTCAACTGACGTTTTATTTTATTGGTTAATATTCAACCCCTTTATTTCTATTGGAAAAATAAATCGTGAGCGTGATCATTATGATGAATCCTGTTCAATAAATTCGCTATCCATAGACATGATGAAAAAACTTGATGCGTCGATTAACATTGTATTTTTTACCTTTATTCTTAATTTTGAATACCATGGCCGGGTTTATACCTCCATTTCGCATGGAACTGAAAATTAACGTCATGTGCTCTGAACTTAAAAAAATCCGTAACGGAATATTTATATATTGAAAAATCGATCAGTGTATATAATGACAGAAAGAAAATATACGCGCTGGAAAAAATGTCTTATTTGCAGCGATTTTGTGAAATTGATGTTCCCCGAGGATTCAAAAAATATGCTGATTGTCTATGAACCGATTGAAGGAATGAGCAATGAATCAAAGAACTGGAAGAAAAGGCAGCTTGGATATATTCACAGGTCGTGTCTCGAAAAGGCAGATATTGCAAAAAATATCAGTCTGTCCGGGGTTTTATAGTGGCATATAAGGACATGCGCGAATTTATTGAAGTCCTTGAAAAAAAAGGTCTTCTAAAAAGAATACGAACTGAAGTTAACGCCGACCTTGAGATCACTGAAATACTTGACAGAACAGTGAAAAAGGGCGGCCCTGCGCTTCTGTTCGAGAACATAACAGGCTATAAAATACCTGTTTTTGCAAACGCTTTCGGGACAATGGAACGCATGTGTCTTGCGCTTTGCGTGGAAAACCTAGATGAAATTAAAGTTCGCATCCAGAAACTCCTTGAATTTGAAGCCCCGTCCGGATTGTGGGAAGGGATTAAGATGATACCAAAAGCTGCAGAACTTACATCTTTTGCCCCGAAATATGTGAAATCTGGCCCATGCAAGGAAATTATATTAGAAAACGGTTTTTCTCTTAACGACTTTCCAATTTTGAAATGCTGGCCCCGGGACGGAGGACGATTCATCACCCTTCCGGTCGTATTCACGAAAAACCCAAAAAACCAGAAGCAGAATGCAGGAATGTACAGGATGCAGGTCTATGACGGTAATACGACAGGGATGCACTGGCACATTCATAAACACGGGGCGAGAGATTATGCCGATACAGGCCGAAAAATAGAAGTCGCTGTGGCTATTGGTGCTGATCCTGCGGTCGTTTATTCTGCAACTGCACCTCTTCCTGATAATATCGACGAGATGATGTTCGCTGGTTTCCTGCGAAAAAAGAATGTAGAACTTGTGAAATGCGAGACCGTTGACCTTTATGTACCTGCTCATGCAGAGATCATCCTTGAAGGATATGTGGATTCAAAAGAGCAGCGCATCGAAGGGCCATTTGGAGACCATACGGGATATTATTCGCTTGCCGATGAATTCCCGGTATTCCATATTACCTGCATCACTCACCGGAGGAATCCGATATATCATGCTACGGTTGTTGGAATACCGCCGATGGAGGATGCTTTTCTGGGAAAAGCCACAGAAAGGATATTCCTTCCTCTTATGAAAGTGCAGCTTCCTGAGATAGTTGATGTGAATTTGCCTGTGGAGGCTGTTTTTCATAATCTCTGCATCGTATCCATAAAAAAACGTTATCCAGGCCATGCTAAAAAGATCATGTTCGCTCTCTGGGGGATGGGTCAGATGATGTTTGCAAAAATAATTATCGTGCTTGATGATGATGTGAATGTCCAGGATATGAGGGAAGTGTTATGGGCTACCACAACACGAATGGATCCTGCAAGAGATGTAATAATCATAGACAGGGCGCCAACAGATACGCTTGATCATGCTTCAACCCTGACAAACCTTGGCTCAAAGATGGGGATAGATGCGACACGTAAGGGAAAAAATGAAGGATTCAACAGGGAATGGCCTGATGTTTTGAAGATTGATGATGTGGTAAAAGCCAGGGTCGATAAGATATGGAAGGAGATGGGTATTTAATGATGTCCTTCTGCTCTTTCATCTTCCCTTCTTTTTATCGCTTCTTCGCAGGCGGCAAAGCAGCTTTCACATAGAGCCTTATTTGCTTCTCTATGATACGGTTCCTGGAAGATCGGAACCTGGACTTTCACCTGGAAAAATGGTACTTTCCTTATTCCGCACAGGTCACATTTCTTAGCATTTGACGGAACTCTATTGAGATTTGCCTCATGACATATTTCCAGGCATTCCTCGTTGATTCCTCTCCATGTTCCCGTGGGATAAGCCAATATAACGGACGGGGCTTTCACTTTTACAGGACATAATGTTGGTCTTGCCACACCGCAAAGATCACAATCTGCCATTTAAATCACTCCTAAAACCGATGCTGCATTCATGGCCATATTAATAAACGGCTCTGGATAAACACCTATCCCGATAGTGCCGACAACAGCAAGTAATAATGCTACAACATACGCCGTTGGCTCTTTTATTTTTCCACCATTCGGGGGAAGGACATACATGTATCTTATCACCCTGGCATAATAATAGATCGATAGTGCACTGTTCAATATGGCTATGATAACTACGACAAGCAGCCATGTGCTGGCCATTCTTAATGCCTCGATCGTGACTGAATAGAATAGCACGAATTTTCCTACAAAACCAGCAGATGGCGGGATACCCGCGAGGGCTAAAAAGAATATGAGCAAAGAGAATGCGGTTATTGGGGCACGTTTTCCAAGACCTGAAAAGTTCCCGATATCATCTAAGTTCTTTGCATCCTTCTTTTCAGAAAGAACCATGTACCCGACCACTGCCACTGCAATAAAAGCTCCGGCTTTCATCAGTGCATGCCCCAGGGCCAGCAGTATTCCTCCTGCAACGGACATCTGGGTTGCCGCTACGAATGCCAGTGATATGTAACCAGCCTGAGCTATTGAAGAATATGCAAGCATGCGCTTGATACTTCTCTGGGAGATGGCAACAACATTGCCATAGGTCATTGTAATTATCGCAAGCACCGCAAAAGTGGTCTGAAGGTCAAGACGAATTGCAACAAGTGCAAGTATCAAAACCCTGAATGCAGCTACGAATCCCATTTTCTTTGAACCGGCTGCCAGAAGGGCTGATACAACGCTGGGAGAACCTTCATATGTATCCGGCGCCCACATATGGAATGGAACAAGTGCCATCTTGAAGCCAAATCCTGCAATGAGGAACATCATTGCAACAATATCAAGGCTTGTCGCAGTATTCATCTGGAAATAGCCAAGTATTTCCTGGAGCTTGGTCGAGCCTGTTATACCGTATACATATGACATACCAAACAGCATCAGGGCGGATGAAAGTGATCCTATTATGAAATATTTCATTGCTGCTTCAAGCGATTGGGGGTTCTTTTTCTCAAAACCTGCAAGTACATATGTTGACATGCTTGCAAGTTCAAATCCCACGAACAGGGATACAAGGTCCTTAGCTGATGCTACGACCATCATACCTACAGTAGCAAGGAGAATGAGTGCGTAATATTCATCCTGGTTGTGATTATTCTCAAAATACTTTATCGAGGCAATAACTGCAAGAAGCGACACTATGACAAATATTAATTTGAATATTTGCGATAGAGGATCGATCACCATAGTATTATAGAAGAAGCTCCCCCCACCTTTTGTGCCCAGAATATAAACAACCGAAGCTGCAAGTCCTGCAGCACTTATGTATCCGAGCATGTTCTTTGATCTGTCACTGGTCAAAAGTCCCATTAATACGACTGCCAACGCCAGTACGGTAAGAAGTATCTCCGGAGCAAATAAAATGTAGTTCATACTATCACTCCCAATAGACCCACTGCATTTTTAGCAAGCTGCTCTGCACTCGCAGTCATCATTGTAAGTACCGGATTAGGATCAAGTCCAAAGAATATTACGAGGAGTATTATTACTGACATTGATAAGATCTCATAATTTGCCCCATCATGGATGTGCCCTAATTTTTCATTGAATGTCCCGAATACAGCTCTTTGCATTGCCCAGAGATGGTAACCTGCTGTGAAAACAATACCAAAAAGCGCAAGGATCACGAACGTGGGTAATGTAAAATAAGAATTTACAAGCACAAGGAATTC
>JAGFND010000043.1 GCA_021409285.1 Candidatus Methanoperedens sp.
CTCTGTGCTGTTAATGTCCATCCTTCGCCCAGATCCCAGCTTTCGCCAACAGTCAAGGTCTTCTTTTCAGATGTTGAATTGCCCTGTTCTATGATAAGTTTTGACAATTTCTTTGCTTTACCCTTTACTGCCACATATGGCATAGCCTGCCAGCCAATTGGATGATACATTCCAGTATTATCGAAAGCATTCATTAATTCAGTGTTGGTCAAACCTTTACCATTTTCCACTGCTTTCAGCATTTTGTCCTGTTTTGTCGTATTGTAAAACAATTCGTTCTCTGGAATGTCTCTGCCGCTTATGTTGGCCTGTATTGATAGAGTTTCAGATTTCAGGTTATCCTTCAAATCATACCAGAATCCAGCGAACGTTGATGCATCCCATGACTGAATTCCAGTTCCCTCGACGACTGAACCGCGAATTTCAACAGTCGTCGCCTGTATGACTGCACTTGCAGGTAATGCTACTGAAAGTAACATTAACAATGCCAATACAGTCGTTATTATATATTTACTCATTATTCTTTTCCTCCATATTATTATGGTTATTTATTGTTCTCCTTCGAGATGCCGGTTTTACGGCAAGAGTGAGATAGAAATTAAAGGCCGAACATGGCGTTCCGCCGTCATCGCTAGATCGCACCTTGGCGACATACCAGTCTAAATGGCAGTCACAAAGGACGATTTTCATCACCCTCTGTTAATCCCGTTATGGATTACATACCTTTACATCATACTCTATTTATATCTTTTTTGGTCGAATCCGGGGAAAAACATGCATGCATGGGCACAATCGACGATTGTGATTTCACTTATTGTCGAATTATAGCGTTATAATGATGATCTTATTCGACTGTGAAGATCAGAAGGTAGTTATATATCACTGGGAGTATATCAAAAAGCCCAGTTAAGGTGATATTATGGATTTTATCGTAAAAGGAAGTTTCAAAGCAGGAGAAAGATCGGAACACTTCACAAAGACAGTGACAGCCCACAATAAAAAACAGGCATCAGATAAAACATTTTCCCTTATCGGAAGCGAACATGGTGTAAACCGCCGATTGATGAAGATAGACTCTGTGGAAGAGGTCAAAAATGAACGATAAAAAGATAACACAGCAACAGCTTCAGGAATTAGCTGTAAGGCACGAGCAATATCAGTATCAGGCAGAGTCCATGGCACAGCAGATCAATCTGGTGCAGATGACCATTAAAGAAGTTGAGATGGCCCTGACAACTATCGATGCATTAAAAGAAACACCGGCAGGAAAAGAAACCCTGGTGCCCATCGGATTTGGCTCCTTCGTAAAGGCGACCCTTACAAATCCGGATAAAGTCGTAATAGGGATCGGGGCAGGAATCAGCATTGAAAAGAAAATAGATGATGCGAAGACCCTTCTTGATAAAAGGAAAGATGAACTGACTAAATATAATGAGCAATTGAACACCACAATTTCAAAGATCGCTCTGGAAATACAAAATATCGAGAAGATCGCCCAGAGATTCGAGCCGTCCCAGCAGCAAACAAACCAGCCTATGCATGCTGAATAATCATGTTTGAAAATCTCAAGGAAAAGCTGGGAGGTTTTAAGAAGATCCTTGGCGGAGTGATAGAAAGCAAAGAAAAAGAGGTTCTAAAGAATGAACCTGTCGAACCACCCGAAAAAGCAGGAATTCTGGACAAAATAAAAGCGGCTGTTTTTGAAGGAGAGTTTATAATCGAGGAGAGCACCCTGAAAGAGCATTTATGGGAACTTGAGATGGCTCTTCTTGAAAGCGATGTTGCGTTGCCTGTTGCAGAAAATATCGTGGAATCAGTTAAGGTAGAGCTCGTTGGGACAAGGAGAAGGATAGGCTCGGATACTGGAAAGATTGCAGAATCTGCTTTACGAAATTCGATTTCAAAAGTGATATCTGTTGATTCCTTTGATTTTGATGCTTTTATTAATAAATCTCCTAAGCCCGTAAGTATCGTTTTTGTAGGGGTGAATGGCACGGGCAAGACCACGACGGTCGCGAAAATGGCAGAGCGGTTCAGGGGACAGGGTTATTCCGTTGTGATCGCGGCAGGGGATACTTTCCGTGCCGGGGCCATCGAGCAGATTGAAAGGCACGCGGAAACCCTGGGAATTAAGATCATAAAACATCAGGAAGGTGCCGATCCGGCAGCGATCGTATATGATGCAATTCAGTTTGCCAGGGCAAAACACAAGGACATCGTACTTGCAGACACGGCGGGAAGAATGCACACTAATGTAAATCTTATGGACCAGTTAAAGAAAGTGTGCAGGGTAAATAAACCTGACCTCATTATTTTTGTGGATGAAGCTATAGCAGGAAATGATGCTATAGAGAGGGCAAAACTCTTTAACAGCGCCGTGCCTTTTAACGGCAGCATATTGACAAAACAGGACGCTGATGCAAAAGGCGGCGCAGCCATATCAATATCATATGCGACCGGAAAACCGATTCTGTTCCTTGGAGTTGGGCAGACATATAAGGATCTTGTAAAGTTCGATCCAGATTGGCTGCTTGAAAGATTATTTGAATGATGGCACTTTTGCAATGCGTTTTTTGTTCAAGTCATACATTTCGTACAAAAACGAACAGTATTTATATGAATGAAACTATTTAGAAACTATGGGCAATGACCATAAGACCATGATCTTTTCCACTGAAAAAGGAATAGTTGCACTGGACAGCCCTGTAAAGCTGAAGATCCTTGAAATTCTAAAAAATGGAACACGATGTTTTGATGACATTGTGGAGCAATCAGGAAAAGCTAAATCCACGATCTCAGTACACCTTGATGATCTCGAGAAATTGAACCTTATACTTGAAAAAACATACACTGAGGATAAAAGAAAAAAATATTTTATTTTGAATTCAATCTGCCTGGCATGTTCCGAGCCGCCTCTTCGTGAACAGTACTATAAACATCTCGATACTGTAAAGATATCGGGATTTAATGGCGATTCCTTCATGAAACATATTTTTCATACTATCAGATTTGGTATGGAAGCCTATGGTTTCAATCCAAAACCAATAATGAAACGTCTGGGTATGGACATGGGAACCAAGATAGGTAACGAATTTGATACCGACAATTATTATGATATTATGACTAAACTATCTCTTTTCTGGAAAGCCAATAAACTTGGAAATATGACTGTTGACAGAAGGGAAGAAGCAGAAATCCTGATAACTGATTGCTATCACTGCAGTAAAATGCCAAATGTGGGAAAAACCCTTTGTTCCATGGATGAGGGGCTCATTGAGGGAGTTTTTTCGAGCTGTCTGGATATACAATGCAATGTAAAAGAAACCGAATGTTACGGGACTGGATATGATCACTGTAAATTTGTGATCGAAGAGAAATAAAGTGGTCACTCAATTGATTTTCAAGTCGTATACATCGCATTGATTGTAATGTAATCATATGTAAGGTCGCAGCCCCAGGCGATGGCTTCAAAATTCCCTATGCCTATATCCACTTCGATAATAATTTCTTTGCTTTCCATGATACTTTTCAGTTCCTCAAGTTTCCCTTCGATTATCCTGCCAGAATTTACCAGTTCTACCTCTTTATTATTCCCTGAAAACTTCAAGGAAATTTTTTCCTGGTCAACCTCGGCGCCTGAATATCCTGCAGCGGCCACAACTCTCCCCCAGTTTGGGTCTTTTCCATATATTGCTGTTTTTACAAGAGGCGAGCGAACTATCGCCTTAGCAGCCTTCTTTGCATCATCCATGGTTTGCGCACCTTTCACTTTTACCTCGATCAGTCTGCTCGCCCCTTCTCCGTCTCTTGCTATCATTTTAGCAAGACTGGTGCACACAAAGTCAAGCCCTTCCTGAAAAACTTTTTCCTCACATTCATTATAACCTGTAGCTGTAAGGATAGCCATATCATTGGTACTTGTGTCCCCGTCTACGACGACCATGTTGAAACTCTTATTTACCGCCTTCTTCAGGCAATTATCAAGTTTTTCTTTTGATAATTCGGCATCAGTATATAAGAAGGCCAGCATAGTCCCCATATTCGGTTCTATCATTCCCGATCCTTTTGTGATTCCTGCTATTCGAACACCATTCTCAAGCTCGATCGCTATCTCTTTCATAGTTGTATCGGTTGTCATGATAGCCTGCGCACAGGATTTTCCACACTCTTCAGTATCAGAAAGGTCTTTATAAACTTCATCAATATGTTCGATGATCCATGTTTTATCAAGATATCGCCCTATGACACCAGTAGATGCCACGCCGATCTCATTCACTTCACAGCTCAGTTTGTTTGCGAGTATCTCTGCCATCCATTCAGCATCTATGATTCCTTTCTTGCCTGTAAATGCATTTGCACATCCACTGTTCGCGATAATTCCTTTTAGCCCGCCTTTTGAGAGTGCTTCACGAGTAACAACAAGTGGCGCCGCAATAACTTTATTGCGTGTGAAAACACCCGCAGTTGCGAGCTTCCGGGCATCAGCTATCATGATAGCAAGACCATTCTTTCCCCTTTTTATGCCATTTGCCCTCATTCCCCTGACCCCACAGATTCCGCCTTTTATGATTTTCATGATCTCATTCCATTGTTGAAAGGCCTCTGATTATATCACT
Source organism: Candidatus Methanoperedens sp. (assembly GCA_021409285.1). GTDB lineage: Archaea > Halobacteriota > Methanosarcinia > Methanosarcinales > Methanoperedenaceae > Methanoperedens. The sequence goes on from JAGFND010000043.1 coordinate 4,617, forward strand.
TCGCGCCACAATTCCCACAAGTTTTTCATTCTCGATTACTGGAAGCCTGTTGATCTTATTTCTTATCATCTTTTTCGATGCATTTTCCAGATTATCATCAGGAGATATCGATTGAACGGATTTTTTCATAATGCTGCTGACTTGCTTAAGTTTCATGTCAACAAGCGTATTTTTTACTTCTTCGAGCCGGATAATGTTCTTTAACGGAATTTCGATTATTTCAAGCGGGCTTGGAAGAAATAGTTCATTTGAAAATTCCGAGGTCTTAAATAATTTGAGCAGATCCGTTTCAGACGCAATTCCAACCACTTTTCCATTTTCAACCACAGGCACTCCACTGATATGGTTTTCTTTAAAAAGGTTGGCAAGGATTCCAATCGTTTCATCCGGCCTGCAAGTGATCACTTTTTTACTCATGACATCTCTTACTTTCATATTTTCACCTCAAGGGGCCAATGCAGGTGTCCAGAGTCCTGTTATTTCATCAATGCCGAACATAAGGTTCATATTCTGGATCGCCTGTCCCGATGCTCCCTTAACCAGATTATCTATTGCCGATATAATAACTATTCGGTCACTATCTTTCTCAATCTCAAAACCGATGTCGCAGAAATTGGAGCCCCGCACATTCCGAGGCATTGGAATTCCTTTGATCAGCCTGATAAAGGGTTTGTCTTCATAAAAATCTCTGTATATCTTGCTGACATCTTCTTCACATAATTGCTTTTTAACGAATATATGTGCCGTCGTCAATATCCCGCGAACAGAAGGAATAACATGAGGCGTAAAGCTGATCCTTTTAAGGTTTGCATCAAGGTGCATGAGTTCCTGGACAATCTCTGCGCGGTGGCGGTGAGATGTTAGCTTGTAAGCCTGTATGTTCTCGGCCATGTTGGGATAATGGGACACTTCAGATGGTTCTATTCCTGCTCCTGATATCCCGGATTTTGAATCAAAGACAGCCCGTTCGATAAGACCGGCGGCAGTTAATGGTGCAGCAGCAAGTAAAGCACCAGTAGGATAGCAGCCTGGATTTGCGATGAAGGTCTGTTTGGCGACTTCAGGGTGCAGTTCAGGGATACCATACACTGCGTCGCGCGGGTCAATATGTTTTAATCTATAGACGTTTTCAAAAACATCCGTTCTCAGGCGATAATCTGCGCTGAGATCTATGACTTTTGCGCCTCCTTCAATAAGTGCAGGTACGACCTGCATGGCTGTTCCATGCGGAACCGCAGTAAAAACAATGTCACATCTGGAGGCGACATCATCAGGGTTCAGGTCTTCAAATTCCAGATCGTATATTTTCCTGAGATGTTTGTGAGTCTCACTGACCTTCTGTCCTTTTTTGCTTCGCGATGTTACTGCAGCGACATGTGCGTCCGGGTGCTGCGATAGTAAGCGAAGCAGTTCCCCGCCTGTATATCCTGAGCCACCGATTATTCCTATGTCCATAATGTCCTTCATTTGTTATGTTTTATTCCTGAATGTTCGTGTCCATAATGATACTTTCGTTTCCAGTTATTGTCTTACAAATATCGATTATGCTGCCTTTGATATCAATATCCGAAAAAAAAAGATGCGTATTGCACCTGCAATCACTGCATCCGAAATCCTGTATGCCATCAAAGGAACTTGCCAGGGCCGCTGCGATAGTGCATTCAATATCATCATTGGTTGGTATGAGTATGGCACATGCAACTTCTGAATGAGGAAGAAGATAATCTATATGCCATTTTCTTATTTTATTTTTCCCTGAAGCTACATTGAAATGACGTGCGACACGCTTGAATCCACCGGTGCCGCATGCTGTTCCCACATAAGAGTAGTATCCTTTTCTAAAATGAAGTCTGCCGAGTTTTCCTACGCAGACGTCCTTCTTTTTTCTCAATCTGAGGATTAGAATATATACGCCTTTCATGCTATAATTTCAAGCTATCATTTAATCATAACATCAAAGCTTTATGTGATAAAAGTCAATCTGGCGCATGTTACGACATGGACACAAATATTGCGAGGGTAGCCCAGATCGGTCAAAGGCGTTGGATTTAGGGTCCAATCCAGCAGTGGTTCGTGGGTTCGAATCCCACCCCTCGCATCTGTATTTTAAATAGTTGGTAAAGCTAACTGAATTTTTTTGAATTTGAAATAAGGCGTAAATATAATCATGTTCCTCCACCACAACTACCACAATCCCCTCCACATCCGCCAATTATATCCTCTTCTTGACCATATTCTTGACTATCTTCTTCACCATCTTCTTGTGTTTTTATTCTGATGAGTTTTCTTTTCTTTTCAGTGATTATGGCGTCTATGTTGTTCCATTCTAAACTACCTGGTTTGAAATGTTCCTTTACTTTTTCAATTTCTATGATTTCCTCTTCAAGTTCTCTTATTGACATTATTTATTCTCCCTTCTGTAATTTTTGCTTCGCTTGGTTATTCATGGGGTATGTTGCTTTTAATCTTTATTTCTGGCGATGAACAGTATTTTCTCTCAATAAGTTATATAAATAAACAATCATTTGTTAATGTACTAACAATTATGCAAGGAATATATCAAGGGTATCCCCTAATGCTCCATGATACGGTCTGGACGGTCATCCTTACTTTATCCCATGATAATACTGGCACAACTCATGTTGATAGACAATATTTTTTCAAAAATTTCTGTCCATCTATCATATCATTTACAAAGCCTGAACCCCTGCAAAAAAAAAAAATTCCCAATTCTATCATAGCCGGACTTATAGTCACTTATGTAATAAAACAGAGAAGTTAATCTCTTACCTTCTCTTTCCAAATAAATATATTATCGATAGAACGATCCCTATAGCCATGACTATTCCAAATCCGGGAGACGGCTTTGGAGTTGATACTGGAATTGTAGGTTCAATAGTTGTCTCTTCAGGGGTAGCAGGTTCGACAGTAGTATTTACAGGCATAACGATGGCATTTCCTTCTTCATTTGCAATTTCCGTTGCATTTGTTTCGTTTTCATTTGTTTCATTTACATCTGTGATATTGTTCGTCAGATTTGTAGTTACCGCCGCTGATGTAGATAACACTCCAATAGATATCAAAGCTGCTTTTGGGTCGCTCGCATGGTTGGCTTGCTTAGAAAAGTTTATACCAACTTCATTTAATGTTCCTCCACCGCTTGAGTTGACATGACACGTGCCGCAAGGAACGCCGCCAACAGCTGCATAGGATGGCAAAGCTGATGTTTCAGGTACCAATACCATAGCCGCTACCGTTAAAATCAGCAGCCCAATTTTCAATTTATTGCTCATTTGTTTTTCTCCTTAATTTTAATTGATTCCTCATGATACACAATCCATGATACACAATCTAATAAATCTTAGTATAATTACGATTTAACATAAACATATCGACGGTTTTTAAGTTTTATAATAGTTTTATTTGAGATTAAACGTTTAATTGATGATTATTTTAGTTTTATCTCACTTCTAACGTTTCGCTTTCATGCAATGGTAGGAAACAGTCACGGATAACCGGAGTCTGAGTTGTTTTTTTATTGTAATGATGGAGTTTGTAACCAAAAATTTAATTAAGCTTGCGAGAATTGTATCATTGAGGTTAGCATGAAAAAGGCCATCATTGTTGTGGACATGATAAATGACTTTGTTACTGGAAAACTCGGAAGTCCTGGTGCCAGAAAAATTGTCGCTAACATAGCGGCGCTTTTAAAAAAAGGGAGAAAACTTGGTATTCCTGTTATATATTTGCGTGATTCACATAACGAGAGCGACAGGGAGATCAAAATATGGGGAGAACACGCCATGAGAAATACTCCGGGTTCGGAAATAATACCAGAACTCAAACCTGAAATAAAAGATATCGTAATAGAAAAGACCTGGTACAGCGGGTTTGTGGATACCATATTGCCTGAAGTTCTTCGTAAACTCGATGTGGATACCATTATTTTCACGGGAGTAAATACGGACATATGCGTACAAAATAATGTGGGAGATGCATATTTCGCCGGATATAAGACGATCGTGCCCGGCGATTGTACAGCTTCGCTTAATGAAGCAGATTATGATCAGGCGCTTAAATATATGAAGACTATTTATGGGACAGAGATATTAAGCTCTGAAAAAGTTATATAATAAATTGTTCTGATGATCGCAGGATTGGATGAAGCTGGAAAAGGGCCTGTTCTTGGTCCTATGTGCGTCGCAGGTATCATTATTGATGAAAAAAAGGTCGACGCACTTTCAACAATCGGTGTGAAAGATTCAAAGCAGCTTTCAGCAAAGCGCCGTGAAGCACTGGATATCGAAATAAAAAAGCTTGCAGATAAATTTTTCTTACTTGAGGTCACACCCTTTCAGATAGACGACCTTCGCAAAATAATGACGATGAATCAGATCATGGTCGCATGTTTCGTAAAAGTGCTTGAGGAACTAAGACCAGAACATGCTTTCGTGGATGCCGCAGATGTCATTGAAGAGCGATTTGGGGAAAATATCAAGAAAAAATATACCGGGAAAATAGAGATCACATCCCGGCATAATGCAGATCAATTATTTCCTATCGTTTCTGCAGCCTCCATTATTGCTAAAGTGCACAGGGATCATCTTATCAAAGAGCTTGAAAGATCCGTAGGGATAGAGATCGGAAGCGGTTATCCTTCTGACCCGAAAACGATAAGGTTTCTTGAGAACTGGATTAAAGAACGCGGATCATTTCCAGATTTTGCGAGATGTTCGTGGGAAACTTCTAAAAAGCTTATCAATAAATTTAAAATACACCAAAAATCATTGTCTGAATATTGAATTCATATCCGTAACTTCAACCCATTCTTATCCGATCGCAGCCCTCACAAATGTCAGGAACGGCGGCGAAGGCTTCCCTGGACGCGACTTGAATTCCGGATGGAATTGCGAGCTGAAAAAGAACTTATGGCCTGGTATCTCAGCTATCTCCATCCTCTGATCGTTCTTGCCTGAGAATTTCAAACCTTTTAATTCTATTTGGGGAATATATTTTGGATTCACTTCATACCTGTGCCTGTGGCGCTCGATAAGAGCGGTGCAGCCATACATTTTACTTGCAAGGGATCCTTTTGTCAATAAGGCCTCGAAATTGCCCAGTCGCATAGTACCGCCCTTATTCTTAACATTCTCCTGTTCAGGCAGGAGGTCAATAACAGGATATTCTGTTATCATAAGTTCAGTGCTGTTCGCATCCTTTAATCCCACAACATTTCGCGCGAACTCAATTACTGCAAGCTGCATCCCAAGACACAGTCCAAGATATGGGATATTCTTTTCGCGTGCGAATTTTATTGCCATGATCTTACCCTCTGTCCCTCTTACACCAAAGCCTCCAGGAACAAGAATACCATTATATTTTAGGAGCAAATCTATACTATCAGGCTTTCTTTCAAATTCTTCTGCATCTATCCAATCTATCTTTATCCGGCATCCACATTCTATCCCGGCATGCTTTAAGGCTTCATTGATGCTGATATAAGAATCGCCCAGATGAGCATACTTTCCCACAACACCGATACGAATCTCTCTATCAATAGATGCCATTTTTTTCATCAATTCATCCCATTCATGGGATTCTTCTTTTGGAGTGAGTTTGAGTTTATCCATCAGGTAATCTGATAATCCTTCCTGCTCCATCAGTGATGGAACATAATAGATATCCTTTGCATCATGTGCGCTAACCACCGCTTTTGCGGGCACATCGCAAAAAAGAGCTATCTTTGATTTTGTATCAGAAAGCACAGGTTCTTTGCATCGCGCTACTATTGCATCGGGTTGAAGCCCCAGACTTCTAAGTTCTTTCACAGAATGCTGCGTAGGCTTTGTTTTTTGCTCACCCTGCGTATCAAGCGGCACAAGTGTCACATGCACAAAAACAATGTCTTCTTCATGCTCTTCGCTATGCATCTGTCGCACAGCTTCAAGGAATGGCATGCTTTCTATGTCGCCGACGGTCCCGCCAACCTCTATTATGCAGATATCTGCTCCGCTTTTTTTTGAGACTTTTCTGATGCGCTCTTTTATCTCGTTAGTTATGTGCGGGATGATCTGCACGGTTTTCCCCAGATAATCCCCTCGGCGTTCTTTTTCGATGACGGTCTGGTAAACTTTTCCCGTTGTTATGTTATGCTCGCGCGTCAATTCGATATCAAGGAAGCGTTCATAATTCCCGAGGTCAAGATCGACCTCGCCGCCGTCTTTGAGCACAAATACCTCGCCATGCTGGTAAGGGCTCATGGTCCCTGCGTCAATATTGATATACGGATCAATTTTTATGGCCGTAACAGTAAAACCCTTGTTTTTAAGAATCCGCCCGATCGAAGCTGCCGTTATCCCTTTTCCAAGACCGCTCATCACACCGCCGGTGACAATGATATACTTCATGTTCTTTTTTTAAGCAAGCATCAGCAATATATTTAATGGAAAGCAAAAGCTTATTAATCTTAATTCAGATTGCAGAGAACATTATGATCACAAAGAAAGACCTTGAGCATATTGGATGGCTTGCGCGCCTTGAATTAAGTGATGATGAGAAAGAAAAATACACTCCAAAGCTCAATTCAGTACTTGATTATTTTAATGAACTCGATGAAGTGGACACAGAAGGAGTCGAACCTACCTATCATGTCCTCCAATTGTACAATGTTTTCAGGGATGATGAACCTGGCATTGGTTCTATCACGCAGGAAGAGGCGCTTTCAAATGCCCCGAAGAAGCAGGACGAATTCTTCAAGGCGCCGAGGATGATGTAATTGGCCACGATCAATGAACTTAAAGAGAGTATGCATTCAGGATCATCTGAAGAGATCGTTGCCGAATATCTGGAACGGATAGAAAAAAGCAAATTGAATGCCTTTATCACTGTTGCAAAGGAAAGCGCCATTAATCGAGCAAGGGAAATCGATTCTAAAGGCGAAAAGGGAATGTTTTCAGGAATACCGATCGCTATCAAGGACAATATTTCCACAAAAGGAATACAGACAACATGCGCCTCAAAAATATTATCCGGATATGTGCCGCCCTACGATGCACATGTAATCGAACGGTTAAAAGAAGCAGGTGCGATCATAATCGGAAAGACCAACATGGACGAATTTGCAATGGGAACATCTACGGAAACAAGTTTTTATGGCCCGACAAGAAATCCGTGGGATATGGAAAGAGTGCCTGGCGGATCATCCGGGGGCAGCGCGGCTGCAGTAGCCGGCGGTGAAGCTCCGTTTTCCCTGGGTTCAGATACAGGCGGATCTGTTCGCTGTCCTGCTTCATTCTGCGGCATCGTGGGATTAAAACCCACATACGGTGTCATTTCACGCTATGGGCTTATCTCGTATGCCAATTCACTTGAGCAGATAGGATCTTTTGCCACATGCGTTCGCGATGTCACAATGCTATTTGATGTGATAGCAGGCCATGATTCCCGAGATTCAACATCGGTTGATAGGATAGATACGCATTTAGATGCGAGGACTTACGCGTCAGCACTTGTCAATGATGTAAAAGGGTTGAAGATCGGAGTGCCTGAAGAATACTTTGATGAAGGGACTGATAAGGGCGTTGAAAACTCGGTGAGGGATGCAATCAACACGCTTGAAGAACTCGGTGCAAAAAGTCAGATAGTCATGATGCCGCACACAAAATATGCGCTTTCTGCTTATTATATTATAGCAATGAGCGAAGCCTCCTCCAATCTGGCGCGGTTTGACGGGATGAGATACGGTCTCCGTACGGAGGATTCTGACTGGCATACCACGTTCTCACAGGTTCGAGCTGCGGGATTTGGGGATGAGGTCAAACGTCGCATCATGCTTGGTACGTATGCGCTTTCCGCAGGATATCATGACAGATATTACTTAAAGGCCCTTAAGATCAGGACTCTAATAAAACAGGACTTTGAGCTCGCTTTCAAAGATGTTGATGTACTTATCGCCCCTACAATGCCATACCCGGCATTTAAGATCGGGGAAAAGATCGATGACCCGATCTCGCTTTATCTTTCTGATGTAGATACTGTGCCTGTAAACCTCGCAGGGGTTCCATCTATTTCTGTGCCGTGCGGTTTTTCCGGAGGATTGCCCATCGGGATGCAAATAATTGGGAAGCATTTTGATGAAGCTGCCATTCTAAGAACGGCTTTTACGTTCGAAGAGAACACTGATTTTCACAATAAGACGCCAGAGGGTATGTAATGTACGAGAATCGGGATGGCATAATGATAGGTCTTGAAGTGCATGTGCAGTTGAACAGACTCAAGACCAAGGTATTCTGCGGATGCACAACGGATTACCATAATGACCCTCCGAACTCACATGTGTGCCCGGTGTGCCTCGGGCTTCCAGGTGCGCTCCCGGTAATAAATAAAAAAGCAGTTGAAGCCGCCATAAAAGTAGGTCTTGCCCTTAACTGCAGAGTCGAAGAGCATACACAATTTTACAGGAAGAATTACTATTATCCTGACCTTCCCAAAGGTTTCCAGATAACGCAGTATGATTTCCCGATTTCAAGCGGCGGATACATCATTATCGAGGGTGAAGATGGAGAGCACAGGGTTGGGATAACGCGGGCGCATATGGAAGAAGATCCCGGAAGGCTTGTGCATGAAGGTACGATTGACAAATCAAAATACACGCTGATCGATTACAACCGTTCAGGTATGGCGCTTCTTGAGATAGTCAGCGATCCCGATATGAGAAGCCCGAAAGAGGCGCGTCGCTATCTTGATAAGCTGAGGAATATCGTTGAATATCTTGATATCTTCGATGGCGATCTTGAGGGCGCGCTCAGGGTGGATGCAAACATTTCCATAATGGGCGGCCAGCGCGCAGAGATAAAGAACATCTCATCGCATAAAGGTGCAGAGAAAGCACTTCTCTTTGAGATCGTGAGGCAGAAGAACGTGATTCGCCGCGGAGGCATCGTGGTTCAGGAGACACGCCATTTTGATGAAGCGCGGGAGATTACGCTATCAATGCGTTCCAAGGAAGAGGCACATGATTACCGCTACTTCCCTGAACCAGACCTTGTGCCGCTTAAGATATCTGGCTGGGCGCCGGCTATTAAGGCGACGCTGCCTGAGCTGCCGGATGCGAGGCGAATGCGCTTTGTGGAGGAGTATGGGATTACGGATGATCATGCCAGGGCGCTGACATCTGAGTTGAAACTGGCAATATTCTACGAAGATGTTGCAGAGAAGGCGGATCCAAGAACCGCAGCTGTCTGGGTATGCGATGTGCTAAAAGGCGAATTGAACTATCGCGACATGACGATCGAAGCTTTCAAAAAAGAGCACATGCTTTCGATCATCGAACTGCTTGTAAGCAAGAAAATCACAGAGGACGGTGCAGTTGAAATTATCAGGGCGCTCCTTGATAAAGGCGGCTCACCAGAGGAGATCGTTAAAGAAAAAAGTCTTCTTAAAGTTGAAGGGGATATCGTTTCAATAGCAGCAGCAGAAGCCATCAAGGAAAATCCGGGGGCTGTAGCTGATTACAACTCAGGGAAAGAGAAGGCGCTCAACTCACTCGTCGGCGCAGTGATGAAGAAGACAAAAGGCAGGGCGGATGCGAGGACGGCGCGGGAGATATTGCTGGGAAAGCTGAGGTAGAAATATCATATATATTTATAGTATCCTAATACAAATATTGACTATGAGGAGGGTTAATAAAATGATTAAGGAATTCATTGGAATTGCTATCGTTTTTGTTTTTTTGACAGGATTATCTTAAGCAGCTGAAAACGCATGTGTGGGCTGTCACACGTCAGTGGGAGCAACAAAAGGAATAATGTGACATGCGATAAATGCCATGAAGCTGTGGAAGGAGATAAAGATATTATAAGTCATAACGGTTTTCTAATAACGAATGCCATCTCCTTCTGACTGCGCCAGATGCCATCCTGACCAGGTGAATCAATTCAGAGCGGGAAAACACAGTCTTGGCTGGACAAAGATGGTTGTTGCAGCCAGATACAAGGCGATACCGAATGACAAAATGAGGGCGAGTATGTGTGAGGGTATTGGAAAAGACTATGCTGACGGCGGAGAGGGAAAATGCGATTCCTGCCAGTGGAAAAGAAAATTGGGAGATATTTATTTATGTGGAAATCCCTGTATAAGATACGAATTCCCTGCGAAGCTAATGTATTCTTTCACAGTTTCTGTGACGATCCCCAGCGTTTTTGCAATGCCAGAGTATGAGAATGGTTTTCCTGTATTTGATATCAAGAAATACAGCAGGTCAAAAACATCTTTATTGTTCCGCAGTTTGTTGGGGTATATTATATCTTTAAGATAAATTGTCTGGAAGTAACTTTTCAGAAGTTCATGTTTCAGATCCTTATCATCTCAAGAACAACTCCTGGGAAGGCACCATATTCCAGATAATCATTGAAAAACTTAAGTCTTCTCAACGGTTGACTTAAAATTATCGATTATAATTGACGATTTTGGTACTAATCATTAACTATGATCTGCAATAGGGCAATCCAAGAAAAATATATGTACGCAAGCACATACAGGAACAGTTTTGGAACCTTTTCATAGAGATAATCCTTGATACCGCACGATCAATCCCGTACATTACTTCTTTTTTTATAATGTACCTTCTTTATATGATGAGAAAAAGAAGATAATATAGAGGTGTTTTTATTAGTTCAAATAACTACAAATACATGTCCATAAGGCAGCTTGAAGACATCACAACAGAATTAAAGAAAGAGGCAAAGCACGATCCCGGGCGCGTTGCTGAGTATCAAGTGGCTTATCAGGCACTTGAGGAAAAGATAAGAGAAAGGGACAGGAGCAGACCCAAATGTATCCCTACCCGTTTTGAACACGAACTCGACCTGATGGAAGAGTTTTGATAATCAAAAAGAATGAATATCTAATTCAAATCCTCCCTCATGCCGGTCACCATGAAAACTACACTTTCACAGAGATTCGTTATGTGATCCCCTATCCTCTCAAGATATCTTGCCACAAAAGTCAGATGCTGTGCGCCCGTTATCTTTTTTGGATCCTCGATCATATAGGATATCAGTTCTCTTCTTACCTGATCAAAGAGCATATCAATTTCATCATCTCTCCTGGCGGCTTGCTTTGCAACCTCAACATCCTTGTTTTCAAAAGCACTCATGGTATCCGTCAGCATTTGCTGACATATCTCCGCCATTCTGGGTATGTCTATGAGGGGCTTTATGTGGGGCACATTAGCTGTCATTTTTGTAATAATAGCTATTTCCAGGGCAAGATCTCCCATCCTTTCAAGGTCTATGGACATTTTCAATACTGAGATTATAAGCCTCAAGTCTCTTGCCATGGGCTGCTGGAGCGCCAGAAGGCTCATGCAGTTCTCTTCTATGCTGTGATCAAGGGCATCGATTTCTTTATCCATATCAATGACCTTCTGAGCCATCTCAATATCTCGATTTTTAAGAGATAGTACAGCATCCCCTATCGCCTTCCTTACAAGGCTTCCCATGTTGAGTATTTCTTCCCTCAACCTGTGAAGGTCTTTGTGATACACTTCCCGAACCATATTAACCAAACCTCCCGATTATGTAATCTTCTGTACTCTTCTCCTTTGGCTTCTTGAATATCTGATTTGTTACTCCAAATTCTATCAGCTTTCCATATAGAAAGAAAGCTGTATGATCGCTTACTCTTGCTGCCTGCTGCATATTATGCGTTACTATAACAAGGGTATATTTCTCCTTAAGTTCAATCATTAGGTCTTCTATTTTGCTTGTAGATATAGGATCAAGGGCTGAGCAGGGTTCATCGAACAGTATAACTTCCGGCTCAACTGCCAGTGCCCTTGCTATACACAGGCGCTGCTGCTGACCGCCCGATAAACTCACGCCCGATTTATTAAGGTCATTCTTCACTTCATCCCACAAAGCAGCCTTTTTTAGGGTTTCTTCAGTTTTATTATCAAGCATCTTCTTATCTTTTATTCCACTGAGTTTCAATCCAGCCACAACATTATCGCGTATAGACATTGTTGGAAATGGATTTGGCTTCTGGAATACCATACCTATGCGCCTTCGAATATCAACAGGATCGATATCGCCATCGTAAATATCCCTGTCGTCAACAAGCACTTTCCCTGAGGCTTTTGCATAAGGCACAACTTCATGCATCCTGTTGAGGCATCGAATGAATGTAGATTTTCCACAACCTGAAGGACCAATGATGGCTGTTATCCCGTTTTTCTCGATATCAATATCAATATCATGCAGTACCTGTTTAGCTCCAAACCATGCATTGAGATTATTTACAGTTATCTTATTCTGCATTTATGCTCCTTTATTTACATTCCATATTTTCTTCGGGTAACAAACCTCACTCCAATATTCAAGACAAGTATCAGGATGATCAGGACAAGAGCCCCTCCCCACGCTTTAGCATGCCAGTCAGGAAAGGGTGTTATTGCATATGTATAAATTTGCACTGGCATGGTAGAAATTGGCTGATCCAATCCGTTAGCCCAGAACATGTTGCCAAAAGATGTAAACAATAAAGGTGCGGTCTCTCCTGATATCCTTGCAATCGCTAATAGAGCACCTGTTATTATGCCACTTCTTCCTGTGCTTATAACAATGTATAATGTTGTCTTCCACTTTGGTATTCCAAGTGCCAGGGAAGCCTCTTTGATAGAACCCGGCACAAGTTTGAGGGATTCCTCTGTAGTTCTTGTAACAATGGGGATCATTAAAACCGACAATGCCACCCCACCTGCAATTGCAGAAAAGCTTTTGAAATAAAGAACTATGAAGGTATACCCAAACATCCCGGCCACTACCGAGGGAGTACCCGTCAGGACATCAGCCATAAAACTTACAAAACGTCCAAACCTGTTTTCTCCATATTCTGAAAGATACACCCCTGAGAGAATTCCTATGGGAAGGCCGATCAAGCTGGCGATCCCCACGACTATAAATGTTCCCTGTATTGCGTTTCCAAGCCCGCCACCCGGTTCACCAACAGGTTTGGGAAGCTGTGTAATAAAATCCAGATCAATAGCAGGTAGACCGTTAATGATCACTGTATAGAGGATGCTTAAAAGCGGGATTATGGCGATAACAACGCAGGCAGCGGTCAGGAATGACATGATCCTGTCAATCATTTTTCTTTTATTCCATTTCATGCCCTTCCACCGCCTTCTACTCTTAACAGCTTCCACACTAAGATCCTGGCTGCAATATTGATTATAATTGAAATTACCAGCAGCAAGAACCCGATCTCTATAAGAGAAGAGACATGGAGGCTTGAAGTAGCTTCTGAGAACTGATTTGCGATAACTGATGCCATGGTGTTTGAGGGTGAGAAAAGTGATTCTGATATCTTTTGACTGTTCCCTATGACCATGGTCACTGCCATCGTTTCACCGATGGCACGCCCAAAACCAAGAATTACCGCCCCGAATATACCTGACCGGGCATAAGGCAAAACAGCGATCCATGTAGTCTCCCAGCCTGTCGCTCCAAGAGCCAGAGCGCCTTCTCTCTGGTGTGTGGGCACAGTCATAATGACTTCCCTTGATACCGATGAAGTTATTGGAATTATCATGAATGCAAGTATTACGCCGCCGGTAAGCATGGAAGGACCGTACATGGGTCCCTGGAAGAGTGGGAGAAAACCAAGGTATGTTGAAAGAGGCGGGACAAGATAGTCGTGGATGAATGGAGCGAGAATGAATATGCCCCATAATCCGATAATCACACTCGGAATTGCTGCCAGCAATTCTATGATGAAAGATAGAGGAGTTCTCAATCTATCAGGGGCAAGTTCCGAGAGGTATATCGCAATCCCAAGGCTGAATGGAACTGCTATGAGCAAAGCCAGGAATGATGAGACCAGAGTTCCGAAGATGAAAGGCAGGGCGCCAAATACCTCTTTGACTGGATCCCATGTAGAACCTGTCAAAAAACCCAGGCCAAAGGTATTCCTTGAAAGTCCTGACTCGACAAAAAGCTCCCTGAACAATAAAAATGCAAGGATTAGTATACACAGAGCAAAGAAGCCGACAACAGCTTCAAAAATAAGATCGCCGGAGAACTTGCTCCGGCTGATACGGAAAAAAGACAATTTTGGTCGATCCATCTAAATTAGTGGTTGTCCGTTGTAGTTCATAAGTCTTATGGTTTTTTCATTCAGGCTTATGACATCATTCGGCAACGAGACGTAGAGAAGGTCGGAGGAATATTTTTGGCCATCATGCACAGCCCACCAGAGATATTCTGCCAATATTTTGCCTTTTGTCTGATCTGTCTGTTCTTTGTAGACAAGGAAATACGTAAAGCTGCCAATTGGATATGAATTATCTCCTGCAGCATCCACAATACTCACTGAGGACCAGCTTGCATCACCTGCGGGCAGTGTCGGCACCGCGCCGGCAGCAGCGCTTGCAGTTGTTTCAAGGGTGGGTTCAATGAAATTTCCTGCTTTATTCTTGATATATGCATATGAGATGTTCTGGTTTTTAGCATATGCTAACTCAATATATCCTATGGAATAAGGGTTCTGGCTTAAGAGACCTGCAACACCTTCGTTACCTTTTCCCCCAAGACCCACGGGCCAACTGACTGATTTACCTTTTCCTACTTTTGATTTCCAGTCCGGGCTAACCGTAGAGAGATAATCCGTGAATACGAAGGTTGTACCGCTTCCATCGCTTCTTTCCGCCACGATAATATCTTTTTCAGGGAACTGGATTCCAGGATTAAGGGATACTATCTTCGGATCATTCCATTTTGTAATTTTTCCAAGGAAAATGTCTGCGACCACATCGCCGCTCAATTTCATTCCCTTTTGTATGCCAGGCAGGTTATAGGCTATAACAACTGCACCGATGGACTCAGGTATCTGGAGGATTCCCGAAACATTGGCATACTCTTGATCCGTGAGAGGCGCATCACTTGCGCCGAAATTCACTGTTTTTTCAGTTATCTGTTTTATCCCTGCGCCGCTTCCCACACTCTGATAATTGATCTGGATATTCGGCTTTATCTTATTGTATTCCGAACTCCATTTGGATATCAGGGGATATGGAAAAGTTGCCCCTGCACCATTTAAGGTTATTGTTTGCGGGGCAGTTGTGGGCTGCACGGTTGTTGCAGGCGGTACTGTAGGCTGTACTTCGGTTGGCTGCTTACTTACGCATCCTGCTAAAAGCACACCTGCCAGAATAAAAATTATTAGTATTTTTAATCGATTCATTTTGTTTTTTCACCAGTCGATATTTTAGCATCAAATAATATATAGCTTCTCCCAGGAATCTATAGATACTATAGATAATCAGTAAATTTATGATTTAGATGTTCAGGGATGATGTAAAATCTAAGACTTATTGAATGCATGTGATAGCAGGTTCATTAGAATACATTATTGCAGAGGTTATTAGACTATACCTTAAACTGCAAAACTCTCTGATTTGTGTAAGGCTTGTGCGGGTATATTCTTTCGGTGCGTTCTTAACTTCCAGGATTAAATTTCTTGCATTTGTCTTCAATATGTTTTTGAAAACTTCCCTGATTTCTATTTTTCCAAGTCCTAATGGAAGGTGTCGGTCTCCAAACATTGCTTCTTC
>JAGFND010000044.1 GCA_021409285.1 Candidatus Methanoperedens sp.
TTACTCCTCAGCCATATACCAGAAAAAAATTTTAAAATTGTAAGATATGTCGGTATCTATTCAAGGAGAGGATACAAGCACAGACAAACTGAATTCCATGAAGGAGAGATTATATTCATTAAAAGAAGCTGGAGGGAGGAGATTAGGAAAACTTTCAAATATGACCCTCTAATATGCCCATATTGCGAAACAGAAATGGAACTCATAGGAACATGTTTTGAAGGGACTGAAAGTTATCCAGCTGAAGAACCACAACCAGTTGAGCCACCACCTGACCATAGATATAGTCAGCATGATAGAATACTATTTATCACCTCAGTGATCAAGAATAATCAGAATGGAAGAGGGGTAAGTATTGAGATGGAATATCGGAAGCCATCAAAATCGGTATGAATCGAGAACAGGCTATATCATATATTGAACATCTTAAACAGTATGGATCTGCATATGAACCTATTAAAGGAGAGATAAAATGTGCATTTTGATTGTGAGCATGTTAAACGTTAAATTGCCCCGATAGGGGCTTTCTTGACATAAGGTGCTCTACCGATATGGATATCGGCTTTAATCTGACGAAGATGGGATTAAACTATATTGTATCCTTACATAATTCCCAACACAAATTGAAACGGTCACCATATTTCGGAAATTATTTATAGAATAAGTATTTACTTAAGAAAGTTAACTTAATTGAGGAGACACGAAAAACTGTGGTAAGGATGGAGTTTATTGAAAGAAATAAATTTAGAAATTATATCAAAACTTCGGCGGATGATGCGGGAAAATGGAAAAAGTAAAATGATCAAAAGTAAAAAACAGCATCTTATTTCGATGATGGATAACGGAGACATCCAATGGATGAACAATTAAAGCAAAATATAATTGATGACCTCAGCAAAAACGGAGAATTTGTTTCTGACAAGAGATACTCTGTTGAAAATAGAAAATGGTTTATAAAAAAAATAATTGAATATCTTTTATCAATAAATCGACCAGAAAGTGTCATCCACCAAGAGGCAAAAAATAGTATAAAGATAGCAACAGATATCCTAAAGTTGAGGTTGAAAAAGGGTTTTAAGACAGGTAGTCTGAAAGAGAAATGGTCAATTTATAGCGATATTATTACCCGCACACAAGTAATATATGATACTATTGCCATGCACCCTGATTTCCTTAGCCCACAAAACCACGGTTATTTGGATTTTATAATTGAAAGAAGATTCAGAACTATAAAAAGAATGATCTATTATGTTCCTGAAGATAGAAATATTTTTGCATACCCATATGAAGGCTGTCTCGAAGAAAAAGTTAACAAAGATGCGGCAGCATTTTGGAACGGGTCAATTTCAAGCACGACAGCCATTCTTTTGAACAATGCAGGGAAAGCTGATCCAGTTAAGGCTATTGAATCTATATTTTATAGAAATAGAAATTGTGATAGGAACATTTTTTATTGCGGTCATGTGGCAACAATTTTACATATGGATTCATTATTAGAAGCAAGAAATAAAGGAGATCTCATAAAAAAATTAGTTAGTGAAGGAGAACAATTTTTGAAGATTGACCATCCGACGGAGCATTTTGGCGAACATGGAAACACTTTTATTTCTGTAACTTTAGAACCAGTTGTGCCCGGGAGCAATCCTGATTTGAAAGTTAGCAGGATTTGGATGTTTTTCACGGATAAGAATGAAAATAATATGAATAATGACAATTTTTATCCAGAAAATATTAAATGCCTAATAATCCAAGGTTACATATCAGAAGAAATTAAAATAACGGCGGTAAATCCTAATCAAAAAAAAATAAGAATTGAAAAAATAAGTAATGAATATACAAAAGGAGCAAAAATATATTTATATAACAAAATTGTTTCTCCTCCTTTTCATTTCATTTCCGATACAAGATCCGATAAATCATTATTTGAACAGGTTACTGTTAAATTAGAAGATATCCAAGTAGGCGATCATATTTATGTTACTAACCATCCATTGTACTATTATTTCTATCCCAGAAGAGGAGTATGGGGCGGAGAACACTCTTTCATTACTGAAATTGGAAGCAGAGATATAAAAGATAGTTTGTTCAAAACATCATTGAAAGTGGCTGGCCATGGTTTAGATAATAATACAATATTAGGAATGTCGGATGTCATGTTAAATCATGTAAATACTGTTTTGAGTATACTACAAAGTACAACACAGATTCATCTTAAAAATATTAAAGAACATGGGACGAATAATTCGCGATCAGCTGAGCTATCGGTAACAGTGAAGCAGGGAAATGAAAATAATAAAACATACTTGTATTTTGAATATGAAACTAAATGGAGATATTATGATGAAGTTGAAGGAGGTACATTGATTACTAAAAACGATTTTGTGATTCGTCAGGAAATTAATAACGACAGGCAATTTAACTTATACAATATGCATACAAAAGACTCAAAGATACTATCAGAAGACCAAGCCGAAATATTCTTCATTGGTTCAACATTCAATAATATCACACAATATGAAGCTGTTAATTGGGGTGTAAAATTTTTTGATGATATAGTTGGGAAATATGGAATACAACCCCTATTTGAAGACGGCGAAATACGTAAATCTTTAACAACTGATGATTTAAATCCATTAACTAAATTCGACGAGACTGGAGACGTATTTGTAACGAGACCAAAGGTAAATTTTGATGCTAATTATCAAACTTATTTGAAGAGTATCGGAGCTTATTAGAGTTAAATAAACGAATGTAATGTAGATGGTTAACAATATGGATGAAGATAATATAATACAATTAATAGATTCACTCGTTCCACTCTTCAATCCTATTGTTGAGGCTATTGAAGATGAAAATAATGCCAAATCGCTCTTTCAGAAACTTGGCTATTTGCCGCCTTCGGAAGTTCTTATATTTAAGGATTTAAAACCATCAATCGAAAGCTTACTCGATTTTATTAATGAGGTTGATGAAAGCTTAGACTCTAATACTGAGATTGATTACTTCGTGCTTTTCAAAGACATTGTTGTTCTGATTCAAAATATAATTCAATCAATAAATGCGATTAATAGTGCTATTCAAAGAGACTTTTCTGGATCTAGCTTTCTAACAGATACGGATATACTTCAATCTTTCCCGAGGAAATTATTGGATTACCTAATAATTCAAATGCTGGAGAAAAAATATTCAGTCGTACATTCAATTTTGATTAGTATGGGTTTAATAGAAGAAAGTTTTATTACGGAAGTTCCTACACCATTTCATACGCAATATTTAAAAAAGACGATAAATTGGGATAAAATCCCAGTTTTTATATCGCACCCGGAGGAAATATTTCAGAAAGCCTACGATTGGAATGCCGCCTCTTTTCAATATGAAAAGTTCATGAAAAACATACTGAAGCTTGGCCATTCCCTAAATTTCCATTCAGAAATTACAAATCCATCTCCACTTGCTTTAAAAGCATTCCATGAAGGGATTAATGTCGTTAATGAAGAGAATGCTTTGAGTTTAAAAATATTGAAGTTCCCTTTTTTTTCATCTGTCACTAATGCAATCGGAATTCAAATTTATCCATTGTTCAATCAAACCAATACAAAAATTGATGGATTCGGAATAGGAATTTATCTGGATCCCAAATTAGGATTGGAATTTAATATTACAGAAAATTTAAAATTAAAAAACATTTATAACGGGACAGAGCAATTAGGGCTTGGGCTGCTTATTAGGACAAATGAACCTATAAAAATGATTAATCATATATTCGCAAGTAATTTTACAGCTAATATTCCGCAAAATATTCAGTTTTCAACAGAATTTATTTACAGCAAAGAAGATAATAAGATTTTGATATTCGAGATTTCAGGGGGTTCCAGACTATATTTAAGAAATTGGATTTTTAGATTAGGTGTATTAATCCCTAGTGATAAAGAGAAAGAAATATTTATTGAAACAGAATTTAATGACGTCGAATTAAGCATTGGAACGGGAGAAGGAGATGGTTTTTTAAATAAACTTCTTCCTTCAAAGCCAATGAAATTAAATTTTAATATTACGCTTGGATATTCCAATAAAGCAGGGCTGTATTTCAAAGGAAGCGGCGGGCTGGAAATTATGCTTCCCACCCACATCCAGCTCGGTCCAATAGAAATTCAATCTGCACTTATATCAATCAAACCAGACTCTGGAAAAATTCCTATCCAATTAGGTGCAACAGTCAAAGGGAATCTAGGTCCTCTTACAGTAGTCATAGGAAATGTAGGCTTAAAGGCCGAATTTACTTTTCCTCCTTCCGATGGAAACCTTGGACCGATTCAGCTTGGAGTTGGTTTCAAACCCCCTACCGGTATTGGCCTTTCCCTTGATACTTCCGCTGTAAAAGCCGGTGGTTTTTTAAGTATCAAACCGGATGAATATATTGGCGCGCTTGAACTCGAGATCAAAGCAATTAAACTTGCTATCAAAGCGATTGCCATTATCAACACGAAACTTCCTGGCGATGAGCCTGGATTTTCACTACTGGTTATTATCACTGCAGAGTTTTCGCCAATCACCTTAGTCTTCGGGTTCACTCTAAATGGCCTGGGCGGATTATTCGGCCACAAACGTAAATTTAACAGGGATGAGCTAAGGCTGGGTCTCAAAACCAAAGCACTCGACAGCATTTTGTTTCCAAAAAATGTCATAGCCAATATTACAAAGATCGTCGGTGACCTAAAAAATGTTTTCCCGATAGGTAATAATTTCCTGATCGGACCGATGGTAAAGATTGGCTGGGGAGCTTCATTAGTAACCGCAGAGATTGGGATCATCATTCAAATACCGGATCTGGTCATTGCGATCCTCGGCGTTATCCGCCTGCAGTTGCCCGATCCAAAAGATGCCGTTTTAAAACTGCAGATCAATTTCCTCGGCATTATTGATTTTGAAAAGAAAATGCTTTCCCTGGATTCATCTCTTACGGATTCACGAATCCTTACCATGACGCTAACAGGCGAGTTTGCAGTTCGGCTTGGTTGGGGTTTTCCCCCGGTTTTCATTTTCAGTAGTGGCGGTTTCCATCCGGATTTCAAGGAAGCTCCGGTTGAATTACAACATATGGAACGGCTGGGCCTTCAGATCATCAACGAAGCAGAGATGAAACTGGGGGTTGATACCTATTTTGCCCTTACCACCAATACCGTCCAGATCGGGGCACATGCACGGTTCTGGGCAAAGAGTGGTTCTTATACTGCCCAGGCTGAAGTCGGGTTCGACGCACTGATACAGTTCAAACCCTTTTTCTTCTCGATTGCTATTTTCCTCACCGGCAGGGTAACCGGGCCAATGGTCGATGTTGTAATTGAAGTAAAGGGAAATCTTTCCGGTCCGAATCCATGGCACACCTGGGGCTTTGCACACGCAAAGGTGTTGTTTTTTGAGATCACCATTCCGTTTAATAAAACCTTCGGAGATCCCATTGAAGAACTTTCAGCCGGCATTGAGAATGTATTAAAGCTGTTAATAGAAGAAATACCCAAGAATACCAACTGGAAAACAACCACCGTCATCAACGGAATATCCAAAGTAAGCTTGCGTGAAATAACGCCTGATCCGGACAATATGATCGTACACCCGAATACGGTATTGTCTTTTAACCAGCGAGTGGTTCCACTGGAAGTGGCTATCCAAAATTTTGGTAACAAAGGAGTTGATGAGCCGAAAAAGTTTTCCATTACGGCACAAGCAACCGTCAGTGATACAAAGCTTTATGATTCTTTTGCACCAGGAAACTTTTTTGAGATCGGAAAAGACCAGAAACTCTCCCGCCCTTCTTTCGAGCAGATGAAAAGTGGAATAGAATTTACTATTGGATCTTCCTCAGCAGCAGTGATTGCAATTCTGAAAGACATTGACTACGAGGTTATTTATATCAGGAATAAAAAGATAGCAGAAAAGAAAGAGATTTCTCTCTTGAAACCATATCAAGTTGTCCTCCTGGCCAGCGGGGGAGCAGCAGCGAGATCCAAACTTTCAGTGGAGAACACCCGTGTGTCTTACCAGGCGCCACCGAAAATTACGATAAACAGGCCCAGGTACATTGTGGCTAAAAAGGCTGACCTTAGCGAAGTTGTAACAGAAGAATTCGGCAACCAGGTGGAAGCTTACAACAAACGTTTGGAATTCGATGAAAATGAGACTTTAATTTTATCAACCCAGGAAATATGAGCTTAGCTAAATACCAATTCCTTCCCTGGTTAAGAGAAGGATTAGGAAATACCATCACCGATATAGATACACTTGCCCAGGGAGGAACTATTGGCGGAAGGGCAAAATTATCTCTACAGATGAACATCAATAATCAGCCAGCTGGAACGTATTTGTTTAACTGGGATGAAATTCCAGGTAAAGATAGCGAAAGGCTCAAAGACTTTCTAAAACAGAGATTTGATATCGATTGGGTAATAACAAAAATTGAAATAATCGAAAAAGATAAGACCATAAAAGTATCATTTAAAAATAATTTTCTTTTTTTAAAACTAAATAATGAAAAAACCGAATTAACCATAGAAATCGATGACGGTAGGAATTGTAAATTAATTGCAAAAACAGAAAATGATAAGCTAAACATATACGCGGGAACAAAAGAATTTATGATCGTTGGTCCTGCGGACGTCAATGGCTTTAGC
This sequence comes from Candidatus Methanoperedens sp., assembly GCA_021409285.1. Lineage (GTDB taxonomy): Archaea > Halobacteriota > Methanosarcinia > Methanosarcinales > Methanoperedenaceae > Methanoperedens. The sequence goes on from JAGFND010000044.1 coordinate 6,669, forward strand.
AAGGATCTTGTGATCCGCACTGAGCCGGTCGACTGGAGTACTACGTTTTCTTCCAACCTCCTTGCACATATTGAATTTTATGAAGAAGACTTTCCCTGGCGCTATTCTCCAGCCAGGGCAGACGGTGACAAACTGAGGCCTTGGATATCCCTGATCGTTTTGAAAGAAGATGAATTTAAAAGAAATGAAATTGTTGTTCCTCTTACCCAGATTGAATTAAAGGTTGAACCATTATTAGTTCTTCCTAACTACGATGAAACGTGGCTTTGGGCCCACGTTCAAAAAATAGAGTCTTCAACACTTCCTTCAGACAAGACCGTTGCTGACCATATCATCAGCCGGCTGATCTGCCCGCGGAAGTTGGAGGCTAATACCCGGTATTACGCCTTTGTGATTCCCACTTTTGAAAGCGGAAGGCTGGCCGGCCTGGGTAAAAGTGAAGATATTATCAAGAAGGTCAAGTCGCAGGATCCTGCCTGGGGCCTTACACCTCCACAAACGATATTTCCAGTTCATTACGAATGGTTTTTTCGCACTGCTGACGAAATGGATTTTGAATACCTCGCTTCTCTTCTTGAAGCTAAAACAATAGACCCACTGGTTGGAAAAAAGCCAATTGAATGCAGTAAGCCGGGGTTTGGGATACCCGATTACGAGGATGAATTTACACTTTACATGGAAGGAGCTTTAAGAGCCCCTCAATCCATGAGATCGGTTAGTATTAGCAAAGAATCAACTGCTAACCTGGAGGATTTTGAAACGAGAATAAAGCAACTGCTAGATCTCACTAACCAGGGAACAGGAGACCCGGTTGTAACTCCTCCATTTTATGGTCAGAAACACATCTTTGAAAAGACGCTTTCATTAGACAAAAAAACCTGGATCCATCAGCTTAACTGCAACCCGGCATACAGGGCTGTATCAGGGTTGGGTACAAAGGTGTTTAGAAAATACCAGGACTTGTATTTGCATAAAGCCTGGGAACAGCTCGAAAGTATTGTAGAAGCTAATAAGATAATTGATTCTGCGAATACATCACTGGCGATTTGTCAACTGCTGTATGAAAAAAATATATTCAAGTTGCCATTTGAAGAAATGATTGCCTTTGCCGGACCTGTGCATGTTAAGTCAAAAGTGATGAATGCTAATGATACGATAAGCACGCTTTTTCAGGCATTCAAGATGAGTTGTTTTAATGGTTCGGTTTATTCAGGAGCGTTCAGGCGGCTTACCAGCAGGAGAGGGTCGTTCAGGCGAAAGCTGGAACAAAACGGATCGCGGCTTGATTTGAATACTTTGAAGAAATTTTTGATAGAAAGGACCTCGAGCCCGTTTACGCTACTGAGTGATAACTACAAGATCCTGGTAATTAACCGGCCTACTGACTTTACCCCTTCTTTTGATGATCGGCGGCCTCTTGACGAATCCCAGGATTTTGACCACGCGTTCAAGAGTTTTGCCGCGATGTTAAAAAATCCACCTGCAAAAGAGCTCTGCGAACAAGATATTCGCCACAGTCTCTTAGAAAATATAAATCCTTCACTTACAATAACAAGACTGCTTTCAAAAACCCTGAACATGCCGGAAGCAAACTGGTTCAATGATCCGTTGAATATTAAGGCGGCGTTAGCGTACCCGGATTTCGAAGATCCGATGGTTGAAAAACTAAAAGAGCTTTCCTTAGAATGGCTGGCGCCAAATCTCCATCTTATTCCTAATAACTCTGTCACTATAATGGAGCCAAACCGGAAATTTATCGAAGCGTTCATGGTAGGCGTTAATGTAGCTATGAACCAGGAAATGCGCTGGAGGGAATATCCAACCGACGAGAGGGGAAGCTGCTTCCGACAATTCTGGGATGTAAAAGGGATTAAAAATGTTTACGACCCAGCAGCGAATCTTGCGAAGATCGTTGAACAATTCAAAGACATCAGCCCCATTCATACCTGGAAAAACTGGAACCATGAAATTGATAAAGAATATCTCGATGAATTTGGCAAGCATAACACCAGGAGTAAATTGCAGGAAGATCAACAGCTAGTTCTTGTAATCAGAGGCGATTTGTTAAAATGTTTCCCGAACACTACAATTTATGCTGCAGAGGCATATGAGGAAACTGAGGTAGATAGGACTAAAAAGCTGAGCATCAGACCGGGTTCGAAACCTAAGTTTCCTGCATTCAAAGTAGAAGCCGGAGCAGATTTAAAATTCATCGGCTTTGACCTGACGGTGGCGGAAGCAAAAGGAGATGCTACAAATCCCGGTTGGTTCTTTGTCCTGCAGGAAACACCAGGCGAGGCCAGGTTTGGACTGGATATTAGCGGCCCGGTCTTGCCGACCAGTCCAGAGCAAAAATTGTATTTGTTTAGCTGGGACAAAATCCCAGGAAACGATAACGAAAGACTTATAGAATTTCTGATGCAGAACTTTAGTATAGAATGGGTAATAGCAGCAATAATTTCGAAAACCGATGATGGTAAGACCATAATGGTAAATAGTGAAACAAATTTTCTTTCACTAAAACTTAACGATGACAAAACCAATGTGACATTAGAAATCGATGACGGTAGAACTGTTAAATTCATTGTGAAGACTGAAAATGGTGAGCTAAACATATATCAAAAATTTACCTGGGATAATGCTTCCTGGGATCTTGTATCGGGTAAAAAAATATCAAAGACTGAAACAAAAGTTACCACCTTTGAACAATATCTGGATTCTACTGAAAAAAATGCCGACGGAAGCCTGAAGAGGAAGTGGGGAAGAACCTCAGCCGATATGGCCTATATACTCTATCAACAACCGGTAATGATTGCTATTCACGCAAGGGAGATGCTTTCTTAATTATGAGCGATTACAAAACCAGCATAACTGATCTGTACAATCAGAAGTTTACATTAGCGCAACTCAAAGAAGAAAAAGCCCTGCTCCTGGAAAAGCTGGCTGTCCAGGACACCATAATATTGAGGAAGCAACTACAGCTCATCCTCATCCGTATAAACCAAACACAGCAGGAAATAAATGTTTCCACTTCAACGTTATATGCTGATACGCTAACGGATCCATTGTTGCAAATTGAAGAATCCAATCCGCTACTTCTTCTTCCTTTGCGCCTGGAAACACGATTTGCAAATTCCGGAACTGAACTCTGGATCCGTGTGTACCCGGATGAAATATCCATTCACACTCATGAGACAGCCCTGACTGCATCAGAACTAAAAGCCGGAAGTTATTACTGGAGATGTTTATGGGAAAGTAAAACGTCTCATCCCGACGACTTTGCCACCCAAAGAAAAAAAGCCTGGAGCCAGGTGGCCAATCGTTTTGGTGTGAACAGAGCAACCTGGATATTTTTAAGAACTCGGCCGCTTAAACTTAAACCGGATGAAGATTTCAGTAATATCCTGACTGAAACAGATCTGGATCCAGGGCCGGTCGAGGCAAAAAACCAGGCATGGAGCGAGGCTGCAAAAAGCTATGTAATGCCAGACCTGCTAAAGCTTCGAATATATATCGCCGGTAAACTTGTTTTTGAAACCCAGGGTAATCCAATTATTCAACCGCTACCGGTTAGTCCTGATCCAAAGAGCACTGTTTCCGCCCCTGAAGATCTTAAATGGGAAGGTACGGACATTGCCTGGCTGGAAGATTTTGACAGGGCGGTTGAAGTGGGAATGGCATTTAAAATAAACCTGTCAGCCATTCCCAATTCCAAGGACGGTTTTAGCCGTATAATTGTGATGGGTGTACGAACTCTGTTTGATGAGTCTCCGCTGGTCACACCTCCACCGGTAGCCGGAGCCAGGTCATTGTCCACGCTTTTTGAAAACCATCAGTACACACCCCGTGGCCTCGCGCTGGTATCGCAGGGAACGCCAACCAACAATACGGAAGAAAAGAAATCGGGTTACAGTGACCAGCCTGCATTCAGCGAAGAAAGGTATAAGCAGGATATGCAGCAAGCTTCGCAGTCTACAGATAATCCAGATGAAATGGAAGATGGAAAAATCCTGGCTCAGGCACTCGGTCTTGACCCTGTCTTATTTCAGAAGCTGGAGAACAGCCAGAATACGGATCACCGGGATGCAGTCTCGATGAATAAGGCGCTTTATCCAGCCACGCTTGGCTTTTTCCTCGGTCATCTGTTACATCCTCTTTTTAATCCGGTGGAACTGGATACCATCCGATCATTTTTTTGTTCCTATGTCACGGGCCGTGGCCCCATTTCTGTGCTGCGCACAGGCGCCCAGCCGTATGGTATTTTACCTACGAGTAACTTCAAAGCATTCGAGTGGAACGCCACAGACAAAGACTACGAACTGTTTCAGAAGCTTACGGCCCTGTTAAAGGAACTGGATGCTGTTTATGAAGCCGGTATACCCAATATCTCCAAATTAGGGCAGCAGAAAAAGCCGCACCTGCTGCTGGATGAAATACTGGGGCTGTATCCTAATTCTGAGACTTTCTACCAGCGTGTGGGGTATAGCGAGGATTATCTTCGCAATTATCTCAGAAAACCGATTACCGCCAGTCCGAATACGTTGCTAGAGACGCTAATAACAAAGTTTTCAACATATAGAGGATCTGCGCCTGAAGGAATCCTTGAACTGAAAAAAATTGTTTTGGAAAGAACGACACTTCCTCTGAACCGGAACAGGCTGGTGGATGTGGTAACGGTAAGTGAAACCAAAACGATTTCTAAGCCTGCTCCCCGGGAAGCCAATTATATCCGATGGCTTTATGAACTCTATATACGTGGACCTTCACCATTTATGGAAATTGAGAAAGACTATTATGACGGAATCGAAATAGTTCCTCCGCTTCTATACAAGCTGCTCAAACATGGACTGCTGATCCAGTTATATAAATGTGTCTTTCACTGGCTCAGCGTTGAACGTTTTTTATCACCGAAGCTTTCAATTTTTCACAATGGCAGGTCCGGTTCAGATTTTATTGCCTCCAAAGAATACCTGAATTTTTTCCAGGGACAAAAAGACATATCACCGATGGAGCTGTTATTAATCGTAGAGCCGAATTTGCCATTCCTTGCTCCGAATGAGACTGTAGCTGCCTACTTCTTACGAAATGAGGTTGATATCTTAAAAAGGATCAAGAATATGCATTTGTTTAGCTGGGATAAAATCCCAGGAAACGATAACGGAAGACTTATAGAATTTCTGATGCAGAACTTTAGTATAGAATGGGTAATAGCAGCAATAATTTCGAAAACCGATGATGGTAAGACCATAATGGTAAATAGTGAAACAAATTTTATTTCACTAAAACTTAACGATGACAAAACCAATGTGAAATTAGAAATCGATGACGGTAGAACTGTTAAATTCATTGTGAAGACCGAAAATGGTGAGCTAAACATATATAGAAATATTTTGCCGCCGGAGATATTAAATGACTTCGAGCATCTGCACGAATTTTTTTATACCCTTGAACACCACCTGGCAGACCTGTTCACTGCCCGGCTTGAACGCGCTATGATTGAACACCTGGATTGTCTTACTTACCGGCTCGATGCATGGCAGACCGCGCTCTTCTTTAAGAAACTCAAATTAAACAGGGACACCGGTCTTGTCACCGGCACAGTCCTTGGAGCATATGGCTGGCTGGAGAACCTGAAGCCAGATGCGAACGTCATTCCTATGGATGAAGTTGATCTTCCGAAAGAACTTCGGTCGGGCACCGGCATGCCGGTGATTAAAAACGATGATTACGGGGGTTATATTCATGCGCCTTCCCTTACTCAGGCTAAAGCTGCTGCTCTGCTCAGGAATGCTTATCTGCATCACAATGACCCGGAGGACCCGCAAATGAAGGATCCGGAAATGATGGCAGTGAATCTGAGTTCGGGTCGTGTGCGAAAAGCACTTGAGATATTTGAAGGGATCCAGAAGGGGCATTCAGCGGGTGAATTGCTTGGCTACAGGCTGGAGCGGCATCTGCATGACCAGGCAAAACCACTTGATAAATACATTCCTGTTTTACGCAAGAAATTCCCGCTTGGAGGGAAAACGCTCAGTAATCCCGAAAGTATTGATCAGCCTTCAACCTCACAAGAAAATAAACCGGCGGATTGGGTTGCACGTCTTGATGGGCTAGCGATTGTAAATGCAAAAAAGGGAAAGAATGACTATCCATTCAAGCTTAACTTACCGGCTCCCGGCCTCCCCGAGGCTGAAGCCATCATGGAAGGAATAGATGATCTACTGGATTGCTTCGACGCAATGAAGGATTTGATGGTGGCAGAAAGCATTCATCAAATTGTACAGGGAAATATTGACCGTGCAGGTGCCCTGCTCAAATCAATTCATGAACTGAAACCCCCGGCTAAATTTGAATCCATTCGCACGCCCCGCACTCCGGCCGAAATACTCACCCACCGCGCCTGTGTATTTTTTAAACCAGGAGATTTCAATAACCCGTCAAATCCGTGGCGGTCTGTGGATATGTCTCAAAGGGCAATAACAGAACCGGGGCTAAATGAATGGCTGGGAGAAATCATAGGATCACCGGATACCTACCAGTGCACAGTAACTGGTAAAAAATCGGGTGCACCTGGTATCGTTACAATCGAGGATCTGAATTTACAACCGATAGACCTTGTGTATCTCGTGCCGATGCAACTGGATAAGGAAGAATCGGAACTTTCGCGACGCATCGCCTACCATTACCGGAAAAACCAAAATATTCCTGACGAAATAGATATCAAGATAGAATATGATAAGGCTGATAAAAAAAATCCCAGTATGTCTGAGGTGCTGCCGCTGCTTAAGTTATTAAAAGAAGTTGTGACCAATTCAAAATCATTGGATGCAGCAGATTTCGATCTGCAGCAATATCAGGGGAAAGCAAATTTCAGAAACGTAAGTGTTGATGTAGGATCCCTGCTGATAAGAAAGAACAATCTGACTACCGAGCTTGAGTTGCTGCGAAAAAAACTAGAGCAAGTCGCAAGTACCGGGATAGCTGCCGAAATGAGGGAATGCTTGATTGAATGTTGTGATTTTGAAATTCGCGATGCTTTTCCAAAATCTGCGATCGGAGAAGGCGATAAATTAATGTATTTGTTTAGCTGGGACAAAATCCCAGGAAACGATAATGGAAGACTTATAGAATTTCTGATGCAGAACTTTAGTATAGAATGGGTAATAGCAGAAAATATTTCGAAAACCGATGATGATATGACCATAATGGTAAATGGTGAAAAAAATATTCTTTCACTAAAACTTAACGATGACAAAACCAATGTGAAATTAGAAATCGATGACGGTAGAAATATTCAACTCATTGTGAAGATCGAAAATGGTGAGCTAAAAATATACAAATTAATAAATGAATTGCTCATTCAAACCGTCGAAGTCATCAGCGAGATGGAGAAAATGCTAGAATCAGTAAAGAACATAAAACCGAATGAAGAAGAACTCGTCAAGTCATTTACGATATTTTTTGGCCCTGCTTTTAAAGTACTTCCTGTTTTTCATTTCGCAAAAAAAGCAGACGATGAAGTAGAGCGGTTGGTTGTTGTTAAGGATGCATATGAAGCAGAAAAAGATATTTTTTCCTTCATTACGGGTAATACAAAAATTTCCCTTGATAAACTTCTTCAAAACTGGCTTAATGAAGTATTGTACCTGAGGCCAAAGCTTGCCTCCTTTGAATTAGTCAGGCTTTTATACAATTCCTTCCAGGAGAAGCAACTTGGGATACACATCATGCAGCTGCCTTATGAAGCAAAAGACAGCTGGCTTGGCCTGGAATTTTCGGATAGGCTAAAGGTCGGTAAGGGAAAACTCTCCATGCTTATTCATCATTTCCCAAATACCAACCCGGATTGGAAAGCCGATTTCAGCGGGCTGCTCCTGGATGAATGGGTGGAAGAAATTCCAGGCAAGGAAGAACTGACCGGTATAAGTTTCCAGTATAACCAGCCGGACAGTCAACCGCCCCAGGCGTTGTTGCTGGCTATTTCTCCAACGGAAGGAAATAACTGGAACTGGGATAAGGTCAGCGACATAATTGACGATACGCTCAGGCGTGCAAAACAAAGGGCAGTCGGAACCGGGGAGCTGGCAAAAACAGACTGGATAGGAGTATTGCCCGGGGTTCTAGCTGAGTTTTCAGATACAAAAGCAAATGTTTCATTGTTTTTCAGAAATTAATGATTAGTACAACCGAATAGGAAATACCATGGCTTTAACTAAGGAAAACATTCATAAAACGCCTTATGACAAGGCTACGATCGTCGGGTATAACCGACTTGAAGGTGTCCCCAACTCCCCTGATTACCGCAAATCATTAAGCGCAGAAATCCACGATGCGCTTTGGATGCTCACCCGGCAGTGGCAGATGGGTGAATTTGATGCAGAAGATGCAGGGACCCCGGTGAAAACGAAACTGCTGGTCGAGCAGCAGAAGATGACGCATATGGATACCGGAAACAAAGGAGTTTTCCCATTGCCGTTGGCAGCGCCGCTTGAAATGGTGGTTGAAAAAGAGGGCAGGATTGCTGATCTCGCTTTCAGGATCGAGACGGGTAAATTGTTCAAGCAGATTTTGATTGAAAATAATCTGCAAGCGCAGCTGGCTGATTTCCTGGCAATGTTTAAAATTCAGAAACTGGAACTTGCACAGGAAAGCAGTCCGGAAGGTAAACTGGTTGCGAGGATAAGATCTAACAGGAGTGATTTGCAACTTTTTGATGCATTAAAAAACAGGGTACTGGATGGATTTGTGATCTTTGAAGCCTTAACTAAACCCGGCAACACATATCAATCATGGATTGAAGCCAGTCTTGCTACTTCGGGCAGTACAGTAGTCGCCAATGCAATTAAGGCCGGCCAGGATTTTCGTACTCAGGTTGATTTTTTTTATGGTGCTGATATGCAAAAAGCAAATGCCGTCTGGAGGTCTGAGAACCTCGATTATCAGTTCAATATTCAAACTGACGAAGACCCCGCCAAGGCCACCATTATGGAGGTGAAAAGTTATCCCGGCGGCAGGCTTGACTGGTATGATTTTGACATAAAACAAACGGCCAATGGAAATGCACAACTGACAACCCATACTTTTATCCCTTCACCAGTTACTTACCCAGGTATGCCAAAATCCCGTTGGTGGGAGATGGAAGAAAATGAAATTAATTTTGGAAACATCAATGCAAAAACTACAGACCTTCCAACACTTATACTGATTGATTTTGCGCTGATATATGGGAATGACTGGCTGATGATTCCTTTTCCAATGGAGCTTAACAATTTGTGCACTATCAAAGGCTTCCTTGTAAAGGACGTATTTGGTTTTCATACTTACATTCCACCAGTCGACACAAGTTCTGACATCAGTTGGAAAAAATGGTCTCTCTTCAGCCATACTGATAATTCGGGTAAAAGTAAGGAGCCATTATTTTATCTTGCGCCTACCTTGCTCAAACCGCTCGAACAGGAGCCACTGGAAAAGGTCAGTTTTTTACGTGATGAGATCTCGAATATGGCATGGGCATTTGAAAATGTGATCCCGGGAGCACTGGGGAAAGGTTTGAGAGGTGCTGAAGTACCAGAAAAGGAAGAGGCAGAAGAAGGCACCACAACGAAGGACCAGCCCTTAAAATACCTTCTTGGAAAAGAAGTACCTTTTTATCAGGTCCCCTTTATCCCTGTTGAGATTCCGTTTGATTCAGAACATTCCAAAATGCACCTGCAGCGTGCAAGAATGCCCACGGGTCCTGAACCGAGGGGTGTCTTTCTTACCGAAATTCCTTCACCCTATTATATCCACGAAGAAAATATTTCCAGAGCAGGAACAACTTTAATCAGGCGGTGGCAGCGTACCCGGTGGATAAACGGAACTGTTGCTCAATGGATCGGGCGAGAAAAACAGGCCGGTAAGAGTGAAGGCAGCTCAACCCTGCTTTTTGATTTGTTAACCTAGGGTCGTCAAAGCGTCGTATATTTGCCAGTAAACAGCATCAAAATTGACGATGTCGAATCAAAGGTGGTACTTTTTAATCACTGCTTTACACCCCAATTCTTCGGACAGATTCAACAAGCCGACTTTATGTTTGTTTGATGATTCTTGCGTTATTCTCAATCATGAGGGTTACCTCTCAATGGTTTGATAAAAATTCAACGCGTCTATCTCGCCAATAACCCTCGCACTTTTCAAGATTTGTGTCAGGTTAAGTCTGAACTAATACACATAATACTGAAAACATAGGCTGTGATACCTTCAAGCCGAAACTATTTCGGAAAATTGCTAAACACGACGCTGAACATGGGCGAGTCAGATCACCGCATCAGGTGAGATTAATTGTCATTTTGATTCAAAATACAGGTTGCTGCATGGAGGTTAACAACAATGGATGAAAAATTTTCAGATAAGGTATTTGCTACAGCAGATCAGGCTGTGGGGCATGGCGGAGAGAAGGTTCCTATCCTTGGACATTTGATATGGTATTCAGTAACATCGTCGTGGGGTTCACCGTTGTCGTACCAAAGGCGGGAGCAGGCGCCGAGGGTAGAACAATTGGTATTGACGGAGTCTGATGTAAAGGTGGACGAGACGATGGGTGTTCTAGTTATCTCGGAGCCGGTTCTACAGGCAGAAGCTGATATAGAGACTCAGGCTGAATCGGATGCACAGTTAGATAGCAATACTCATAACCCACAAAGACCTGTTAGCGTGATGAATGCCCCTGTTGAGTTTACATCAGAGTCGCTGTTGGCGTGAGACGGACGGAGGAAAGAACATGCCTGAGAAACGGATTCAGATCCCTGCTGAAAGGGTACTTTTTGAGGTCAGCAAGGATGGGTAGCGATCCTTGACACCACAACGGGAATGAAGGAGATTAATGGTAACACGACGGCTTTATAATGAGCAAGAATTAAATAAGTTGATAAAGTCACGAACCGGCTGGATTGGAAATCCGGGGCATTCGCCGGAGATGTCATAGATTTGGTATTTCTATCGGTTGCTATCTCAAGGAGTGCTGGAGGTGGATTATATGCCCCCACATTGCCAGCAAGCAAAAAAATGGACAATATCGGTAATACAACTACTTTTATAATAGTAATCCATTTTATCATATTTCATTCCACTTGATTACTGTTTTGTCATATTTTTACCTTATGTCCCATAGTTTATTCCTTTTGAAAGATTCACTACCTGCCATCCTTTATTCAGATGAACCCACCCCTGGGTACTTATGGATAATGCTATACTATTATTGCGATTTTTTGGATCAAGATAAAAATCAAAACTGATTTTTTCGATTTCGGTGTCTGAATATACCCATGCGCCAATCATGGAAAAAGATTCCGGATATTGTGGCGGTTTTACGAAAGACTCAGGAGATGTATAGTTGCTCATGCTGATTGTGAATCGCCTGAAGAACTCATCAGATGTTTGGTCATCCTCTTTGAGGACTCCATGTTTTTCATTCATACTGATTCCAATATCTCCTGAATATATGTTCAACTTGCCATTCTCTTCTTTTGCAAAAAAACCTGTTTCCAGTCTTGTGGACTCCAATACTTTCTTCTCATTAATTCTGTATGTATATTCAATAGCTTTAGCATACCCAGCCCGAGAAACATAGGCGGTTAAAGTATCGCCGTTATCAGTTTTTTTTATATCTAATTTATCTCCTTGCTCTGTAAATCCTCTGTATTCCAACCACTTTACAAAGCGACCAGTATCATTGCCAGGAACATCATCCCAGTTAAACAAATAATCTAACCCTGATCTTCTTATCTGGAGAGCTTCTCCATATTCTATGTCTGTAATGGCGGTTGTTACTTTGCTTGAGTTACCTCTAATTGCAGGAGTTCCATACATTTTCAACACAGTCTTATTTTCATCAAGCAAAACCGGAACATAAATTGTAAAATTTTCAGCATTTGATTCAAGGTAAATTGATGCAGATGTACTTGCTTCCTGCTGGGGTACTATGATAAAATACAGGCCCATGATAGAGTTAGACCAAACCATTACTATAATAAGAAACACACCGGCAAAAGATGCAACGAACGCTTTTAAAGAATAATAGGCCTGCGGCTGCTTCTTAAAAGCCGCCAGTCCGATGGCAAAAAAGATCGAACAGATCAACAACGGAAATAATAATAATTGCCAGATCAATTCTAAATTGTTCATCGATCTTAATGAAATGCTTAAAATAAATCCTATTGGGAAAGATATGATCCCCATAAGGAAAAACACCAGATATATCCACTTTTTTTCTTTTTGGGTTGTTGAATCTTTCAATACTTCTCTTGTATTAACTTCGTTATTCATTTTTTCCACCTCTATTTTATTTCTAACAGCTCACCAAACACTTGGATTATATTCAAATTCTCATAATTTACTGTCCCATTCAAAATTTCCCATGCCACTAGAGTATTCTCCTTCTTGAAAGAAGTATTATTATAATTGAGAATATCTCTTCAAAAAATTCAAAACCGGGTATGGATTTTCCAGGGCTTGTTTGGATATTATCTGTGACATTATTATCTGATATAATAACCTGGGATTGTGTAGTATCTACCTTCATGTCTGCGACTTTTACCAGCCAGTTTTCACTGTCTCCGGAACTATCTGATTCCGTAGTTCCTGCAATTATATATCCGCAATCAGATGTCTGCTGAATAAACAGAGTAATCACCAGTTCCGCCAAATTTCCTGCTCCACTGCTGATTTCCATTCACATCCGTTTTGACCAGCATAGTAGGACTTCTTTCAAATTGGGTAAAGCCCACGAAAATATATCCGCCATCATGAAAATGTAAACCGGAAGGGATATACCCGAAATCTCCAAAAGTCTTATTCCATTGTTCATAAGGAGCCTCCTTTATTTTTGGATTTAGATTAGTAGAGACAAAGTCGGGCTCAATAATAGACGATCCGTCAGAATATTGATAAAGGTCTGAGCTGGACTATATCGTAGGTACTTCCTCTAAATATTGCATCTAACTTTGACTCAATAATTGTATATTCTCGTCCATCTATAGTTTTATTGTAATAAATATAATCTCCTGTCTTATCCTGACAACAAATATCGTACACATCATCCAGTGATAATGAATATCCTTCTTTTAGTAATGTAGTGGCCAATGGAGTTGTCTCATGAGGATCAAACAATATCCTGAGGTCTCCGGGAAGGTAGCTGAATCTCTTGCCATTCTATTTATTCTAAAAGAATTAATCAATAACAGTACCTCATTGAGAAGTGGAGAAATCAACATGACAAAAACTAGCATTTACAGATCCGAAACTTTATGTCAAGTGGCTAGTGTCAAGTCAATAATGTAAGGTCGTAAAGTATATATTATATGTCCTTCATAATATATCTGAGAGGATGGATTATGAAGAAATATATTGTAAAACTTTCCAAAGATGAACGCGATGACCTGCAAGACATCACTTCAAA
>JAGFND010000045.1 GCA_021409285.1 Candidatus Methanoperedens sp.
GCGGCCTGGTATCCCTTCCCCCCAGCTTCACATCGGCATGTTACCAGTCCGGGTGTGGGGTTCAGTTCTGAGGTGGCGGCTTACCCTTTCCTCATGCTGGATTTTCACCAGCTGGCGACTACGAGCTTTGCTCGGCGCGCCTGTGCAATCCATGTTCTTAAATCATTTGACCCTGTTTATACTTTAAGAGAGGGGGCAGAGTGAAAGTATCATAATTAGAAAAAATCCGTCGCTGATTCCCACAGATGTAAAGACATGATTTTGAGGGAATTTTAAAGATTGGGCAAAACTTATTAAATAAATCTATAAGTTATATATTTAAAAAGTCACAAGACTAACTTGACGATATGGTTTTTTTCCCATGTCATTTGGCGTCATTTTATTTTTATCAAAGGTAATACTTCTAATATCAGTACGAGAAAGTAACAAAAAGCTTCAATTCTTCTTAGAATATAGCAAGTCTGTCTATTATAATAATCCATAATTCTATATACTTTTGATAATATATTAATTATAAACCACATTTGGCGAAAGGTAATAAAGGAATAAGCATTTATCGGGTAAAAAAGGAAGTGTATCAATGGAAATCCAGAAACCCCGAGGCACGCGTGATTTTTTGCCTGAAGAGATGGCAAAGCGAAGATCTATCGAGAATAAATTGCGGGAGACTGCAACACGATGGGGATACGGGGAAATAAAAACCCCGACTTTTGAGCATATTGAGCTTTTCACGTTAAAATCCGGTGAAGGGATCATTGGCGAGATATACAATTTCAAGGATAAGGGAGATCGTGAAATAGCGCTGCGCCCTGAACTTACGGCACCGGTTGTAAGGATGTATGTGGAAGAGCTTCAGAGATCGGCAAAACCACTTAAATTCTTTTATTTTGATAACTGCTTCAGATATGAGCGCCCGCAGAAAGGCCGGTTCAGGGAATTCTTCCAGTTCGGCGTTGAGATAATAGGAAGCGCACGTCCCGAGTCCGATGCCGAGGTTATCGCACTGGCTGTGGAAATGTTAAACAGCGCCGGTCTAAAAGGCGATCTGCATGTCGGGAATCTCGGGATAATCCGATCTTTGTTCAAGGATATCCTGCCTGAGCATCAGGGTAAGATCATGCGTCTTGTTGATAAGAAAGACGATAAGGGGCTTGAGGAATTCCTTGAGACGATAAATGCGCCATCCGGGATGCGCGGCAAATTGTTCCGCTTGATAGGGCTTCGCGGCGAGAATGCAGTGCATGAGGCACGTGAGCTTGTCGGAGATATTGAACCTGTATCACAGTTCGAGGAGCTTCTTTCACTTCTTGATGTTTACGGGGTTGAATACCAGGTGGATTTCGGCATCGCAAGAGGGCTTGATTATTACACAGGAATGGTTTTCGAGATATATTGCGAAGGTCTTGGCGCGCAGAACCAGGTGTGCGGCGGTGGAGCTTATCGTCTTGCAGCACTTTTCGGAGGCGAGGACACTCCATCAACAGGATATGCCATTGGTTTTGACAGGATAATGGAGATATGTGAGGCAAAACCTGAATCCAGTGAGCGTATCGTTGTGATCTCGTTTGATGACACGAGAAAAGAGGCTATCGTTATCGCAAAAAAGCTGAGGGAGAATGTTTCGACGTATCTTGATGTCATGGGACGCAAATTCAAAGACCAGATCAGTTATGCCAATACAATCGGTGCAAGCCATGTTGTCATAGCTGGAAAGAACGAGCTTGATGCAGGGAAAGTCTCGCTCAAGGATATGAAGACCGGAAAGCAAGAGCTTGTGACCGTGGAGGAAGTAATAAAGAAAGTGAAGGCGGTTTTTCCCTGAATTATTTAATATGTCTTTGCCATTATTGCAATGTTTTTCGTTTCTTTTCTACAGATGGGGCAGTTCCCTGTTCCTTTGCCTGGCTCACCTTCCGGTATTCCCAATATCCCTGCCCCAACAGCTTCTTCCATCGCAAGTCCGCATTCGCGTTCACCGCACCAGGGAATACGGGCAATTCCCGCAGATATTTTTTCCTTCACTTGATCGAGTGAAGAACAATCGTGCATGCGTTCTTTCAACTGGCTTTGCGCTTTATTGAACAGGTTTTCACGTATCAGTTCGAACCGCTTATTAACCTCTTCCGCTATATGATCAAGAAGGCCTGTATCTTTACTTCCATTATCCCTCCTGACAATTGTGGCAACATTATTTTTCAGGTCGCGCGGCCCTATCTCCAGCCTCAATGGCACACCTTTCATTTCCCATCTGTAATATTTGGCGCCAGGGCGTTCATCAGTCTCATCAAAAGTTACTCTTAAGCCTTTTTCTCTCAATTTATCGGCGACAGTCCGGCATGCGTTGATGATCTCATCGCTCTTTCCGAACAGCACCGGAATTATTACCACCTGGACTGGTGCCACCTCAGGTGGAAAAACGAGTCCCCTGTCATCACCATGGATGGAGATCAGGGCAGCTATGCTCCGCTCGGATATACCATAGCAGGTCTGGTGCGCATACTGCTGTTCCCCGTTTAAGTCCTCATATTTGATGTCAAAGGTTTTTGCGAAATTATTTCCAAGATGGTGGGCTGTTCCTATCTGAAGAGTCCTGGCATCAGGCATGAGTGTATCAACTGCCATTGTGTAATCGGCGCCCGGGAACTTATCCCAGTCTGGGCGTTTTGAAACGATAGTGGGAATAGCAAGCCGTCGATAAAAATCCTGGTAAATGCGCACTGCTTCCTTCACCTGGTCTGCGGCTTCATCCCATGTGGCGTGGACTGTATGCGCTTCTTTAAAGGATGTGATCTCGCGAAGTCTTATGAGGGGTCGCGTGTGTTTTGTCTCGTACCTGAAAGTGTTCACGATCTGATAGATCTTGATAGGAAGATCAGCATGCGAACGCACCCAGACTTTATACATCGGATAAATGGCAGTCTCACTTGTAGGCCGAAGGGCAAGCTTGACATCAAGTTCATTCTGGCCGCCGTGTGTCACCCAGTAAACCTCATTTTCAAATCCTTTTATATGCTCTGCTTCTTTCATGAACTCTGTTTCAGGGATGAGGAGAGGGAAAAGCGCCTCTTTATGATCTTTATCAAGTAATTCCCTTATTATTGCATAAGTCCGCTTTCTTAGCTCAAACCCGAATGGGAACCAGACATAAAGTCCTTTTACAGGGTAGCGGACATCCATAATCTCACCCATTAAGAGAAGTTCGTTATACCATTCACTGAAATTCGATTTTACAGGGAGTGATGATTTTTTTACTTCGGGTTGCTTTTCTTTTGTTTTCTTTTCTGCCATGGATGTCACTTCTTGGGCTATTATTATTTATCAGCTATAAATTCTATTTTTAATCCCTCATAGTTTGTACTCTCCCCATCATAGAGTCGAATATCTTTTTCATATTCATTGTCTTCTAATTCATTTTTATTTTCTGTCCATTCTCTGTTTATCTTCTTAAAAATTTCAATGTTAGATTCCATCTTTTTCACAATCCAATATGATTCTTTATATATGTTAATACCTTTTAATAACTTTGACACTCATATCTTTGGTGACTTTATCTCCGAACTTTAACAGACCTTATCATCAGTTGCAGACTTGACAGAATCCAAAATCGGAATAAATATATATCACATCAAAGATTAGTTTAAGATTGGTGGTTTGATTTATGGATGGTAATGAAGAAAGGATAATGTGCCAACATAAATTAAATGTTGTTAATATTTCCTTCAAATCGATTATTTTTAATAGAGTAGCTGGGCGTATTATTAAAATACTCTCTGGAAGGCATGCAGTATTTTTAAAAGTCAAATATAAATTGAAGCTCTCTTTGTGTAATGTGGGGCAGGGAGATTTTCCAGGAGGCAATTTAGCATTTATAAGGAAAGAAATGGTGGACTCTACCATATCTGATGATGAGGAATTTATAATACCTGCCATAAAAAAAGGAGAAAAGAAAACGATAACAACTCATATCATTGTATTACATCCAATTATAAATTTAATCTGGTCTATTAAATGTGATGGAGTGCAAGAAACAACTTATTAGCTGCAATCGCTTTTATTTCTGTATCGTTTTCTAATAATTCCAAAAAATCTTCGTCATTTTCTATAAGGGCGGAAGAATGACACCCAGAATTATTGGATACATTAGATATTCAACATCATTTACCATATATTCGAATAATAATATCTGCTTGTGTATAATTGTTTTGTAGATACTAGAATCTAAAGGATTGTAAAATGTATCTAATAGTCCTAAACCTTAATTAAAACCCTCCATATGTGTTCCGTGAGCCATTCTTGATGAAATTAAAGATGTTATGGTCTAAAATCAGGAAGATATCAGAATTTATCATTTTATATCAAAAAATAATCACTGTATATTTTTATAATGAACTATTATTTTAATATATGACGCATTAAAAACAAGAAATAGTGATAGATGTATCCTGATTTTTTTGATTTTAGGTTCTTAATGCATCCTGCATATACATTCACATTAATATTTATATTTACATTTACATAGAAACCATTATAATACTTCAGAGTTTAAATATATCGTATCAAAAATGGGGAGTTGGGTAATAAATGGAGTGTTAAAATGGAAATTGAAGATATAATAGAACTTAAAAATAAACTTGCAAAAATCAAATCAAAAAATAAATTCAAATGTGAAGATTGTGGTGCAGAATTTGACGATGAACAATTAATGTTAAAAATAAATGAAGAGTTAATGTGTCCTAAATGTAGACGTGCAAAACTTTCAAAATCATAGTATCTTTTTTCAGAATTATTACAAACCTCAGATTTTTTGGTTGTTTGAGGTCAAATATCCACTACATCAATCTATAATTTCTTTAATAGTTTTACCTTTCAAATCATATAATTCAAAGCTTTTATTTTCTTTTGCGAGTTTTTCCCGTATTAGAAGCGCAATACGGACAACTCTGGGATACCAAAGAACTTGAATTTAATTTATGACTACTCTTTTATTTCCACATCTCGCACAATATGATACCTCAATACTTTTATTGGTTTCATATGTTTCGGTGATTTTACAAGTTTCACATTTTAATGTTGTTTTGACTAATTTTTCTGCCATGATTTTGGCATTATCATTATTATGTTTATAGTTATGCATTCATAGATTTTATTAAAAAAGAAATAGTCATCTATGTATGCTGATTTTCATTTGTATATATGGGAAACGATTCACATTCAAAAATTGAAATTTAAATCGTTTGTTCGTGTTGAAACGAACATAAATCATAAATACATACATTTTTACACTTATTCAGCTAAGTATTTTTGAGAAAATGATAAGCCTTATCAAGTTTTAAATTATATTTAAATGTCGGAGACTGCTAATGTACAGGGATCCAGCCAAAAAATTCCCCGAATCCCCGGGTGTCTACCTGATGAAAGACAGGGATAACAAGGTCATCTATGTGGGAAAAGCGGCATCGCTGCGGGACAGAGTGAGCCAGTATTTCAGGGAACAGGAATCCCCCAAGACCCGCATCCTTGTCAGGAATATCCATGACATCGAATATATCGTGACTGAAAACGAGGTCGAAGCGCTGGTGCTTGAATCCAACCTCATAAAAGAACACAGGCCCCGCTATAATGTAAAGCTTCGGGACGATAAGGCGTATCCTTATATCAAGATCACGAATGAAGATTTCCCGCGCATCTGCATAGTACGAAGGCGCGAGCATGATGGTGCACAGTATTTTGGGCCATACCCGAATTCAAAGGCTGTCAGGGAAATGATAAAAATAGCTTCAGGCCTTGGCATCAGAAGGTGCAGGAAGAAGATTCCATGCCCATCATGCCTGAATTATCATATCAAACAATGCGCTGCACCATGTCTTGCGGAAATGACCAGAGAAAAATATGCAGAAATCGTCAGGAACGTGGCCGTTTTCCTCAAAGGAAAACGTATCCAGCTTATCAGATCGCTCACAAATGAGATGGAAAGACTGGCCAATATACAGGAATATGAAACGGCTGCACGTATACGTGACCAGATCAATGTGCTTGAGGAACTTTCCGCTAAACAACGGGTGGATATGTCAGGCCGGAAAGAGCAGGACATTATCGCATATGCTGTATCTAACAGTACGGGCAGCGTTCAGATATTCCATGTGAGCGAAGGAAAGCTTATCGGCCGGGACACCCTGACCCTGAAGTCGGAAGGTTCGGATGAAAATGAAGTGCTATCAAGTATCATTAAACAGTACTATCAGGATGTTGTCCCGCCCGAAGAGATAATTGTCCCATCTTCCCCCGATGACATATCCATGACATTATGGCTTTCAGAAAAGGGATCAAGGCTCAAAACTCCCAGGACGGCAACAGAAAAAGGGCTGTTGAACCTTGCGCAAGAAAATGCAGGTATGCTCCTTCACCAGAAAATGCTCGCGGAAGGCAAGGACAAAGACGAAGCAGTTCAGGAATTGCAGAAAGCCCTTTCATTGCCGGTTATGCCATCAATTATCGAAGCGTTTGATATTTCGAACATCAGCGGGACAGATGCCACAGGTTCCCTTGCAGTTTTTGAGAATGGAAAACCTGATAAGAAAAATTACAGGCGCTTCAGGATAAAAACTGTTAAGGGAGCAGATGATTTTGCCATGATGAAAGAAGTGGTGGGACGCACGTACAGGCGGCGAAGAGACGAAAGGAAGAGAATGCCTGATCTCGTGCTGATGGATGGAGGAAAAGGGCAATTAAATGCTGCGATATCTGCGATATCTGATCTTGGTCTCAAATTGAATACTGCGGCTCTTGCAAAGGAATTTGAGTACATCTTCCTTCCGGAACGGGATCTTCCCGTGATCTTGCAGAAAGGGACCCCTGCACGTTTGCTTTTGCAGAGGATAAGAGATGAAGCCCACAGATTTGCTCTTGGCTACCACAGGAAACTGAGGGAAAAGCGGCATATTGGGTCGGCACTGGATAGCATTTCCGGGATCGGTGAAAAAAAGAAAATGGCGTTGCTTCAGTATTTCGGATCAGTGGAGAAGCTCAAAGATGCAGGTCTTGAGGAGATAAGGAAAGTGAAAAGTCTTACGATAAGGGATGCAGAAAGAGTGCACGGGTATTTTCATGAACATGAGAAATTAGTGAAATGAAAAAGCTGAGAAATAAGCTTATTTATTTATCCATCAGTATAAGGTCTGGAGGTATATTATGGGATGCCAGCATTTTAAGAACACGCGATGTATGCTTGACCCGAAGTATCATAAGCCTGATATATCCGAAATTGCGCAATATTGTGATACTGAGAATTATTACAATTGCCCGATCGTCGATAGATACAGCGGACTTGAAGGAATGTCCTGTTAAATGAGATCTAATGGCGGACAATAGGGTAAAAAACATAATTGGATTATTGGAGAAGGAATATCCGGACGTAAAAGTAGCACTTACTTACTCGAACCCTCTGGAACTCCTGATAGCAACTATTCTTTCTGCCCAGTGTACTGATGTGAGAGTAAATGAGGTCACAAAGTCACTTTTTAAGAAATACAAAGCACTGCAGGATTACATAAGAACGCCGCAGGAAGAGCTTGAGAAAGATATTTATTCAACGGGTTTTTACAGGAACAAGGCAAAGAACATCAAAAAACTTTGTGAGATCCTTGTAAGGGATTTTCATTCAAAAGTACCTGATACCATGGATGAACTTCTTACATTGCCTGGAGTTGCGCGAAAAACAGCCAATATTGTCCTTTCAGTCGCGTTTGGGAAAAATGAGGGGATAGCAGTTGACACGCATGTGAAAAGACTCTCAGGAAGACTTGGTCTGACGGAAAATAAGGATCCGGAAAAGATAGAGAAAGACCTCCTGAAGATAGTCCCGGAAGACCACCGGGGCGTTATTACACTCCTGTTCATAAAGCATGGACGAAAAATATGCAGGGCAAGAAAGCCTCTGTGCCAGGATTGTGTCCTTAACAGGGTGTGCCCGTCGGCATTCCTCATAGATATTTCCACAACATTTATATTGACATGATTCTTTATCGGAAAGGGTGTTATCATGGTACTACCGGATAAATTCAAATGCGTCATAACTAACTGGGATTATATTTACGATCTGTGCAGACATGTCTCAAATGATATCAAACATTCAGGATACCAACCTGATACAATAATAGCACTGGCACGAGGCGGCTGGTTCGCAGGACGTGTGCTCTGTGATTTTCTCGGCCTGAATGACCTTACAAGCCTCAAGATCGAACATTACGTGGGTACGGCAAACGCAGGAAGCGGCCCTTCTATCAAGTATCCCCTTTCGGATAATGCTGTCGCAGGAAAGAAGGTACTGATAGTTGATGATATTACAGATACTGGAAAAAGCATTTCACATGCAAAAGAATATGTCTTAAAACAGCGGCCGGCCGAGGTGAGAACTGCAGTGTTGCAATATCTGTATACATCTGAGATCAAACCCGATTACTGCGGTGAAATCCTTCAGGATTGGGGCTGGATCGTGTACCCCTGGAACTTCATTGAGGACATGATAGATATTATCTCAAGGCTTATGGCAAAGGAAAAACTTGAAGATTGGACTGTTGCAGAAATACGGACAGGCCTTATGAAATATCATAATCTCGACCCTATAAATTTTGAGATAGCCCAGCCAGACCGGATGGAGGAGATACTCTCAGAAATGGTAAGAAGAGGGATAATCAAAACAAAATCCTTGCAGGGAGAAAGAACCTGGGAATATGAAGGAGCGTGAAATTATGCATGCGGATATAGCAATAATAGGCGGAAGCGGAGTATATGATACGACGATGCTGGATAATATAAAGGAAGTTGAAATGGATACGCCATTCGGAAAGCCATCTGACGCCATCACAATAGGGTCTTTTGGGGATACGAACGTGGCCTTTCTACCGAGGCACGGCAAAGGGCACAGGATATCACCAGGCAAACTCAATTCCCGGGCAAACATCCTTGCCTTAAAAAAACTTGGTGTAACAAGGATAATCTCGGCTTCAGCAGTCGGAAGCCTGAAGCTTCAACTTAAGCCCCTTGATATCGTTGTTCCTGACCAGATCTTTGATAGGACGCGCATCCGTGACAGTACCTTCTTTGAAGATGGGATTGTTGTCCATACAGGTTTTGCAGATCCGTTCTGTCCGGAAATGTCCTCTATGCTTGCTGATAT
Organism: Candidatus Methanoperedens sp.; assembly: GCA_021409285.1. Taxonomy (GTDB): domain Archaea; phylum Halobacteriota; class Methanosarcinia; order Methanosarcinales; family Methanoperedenaceae; genus Methanoperedens. Next base: position 9,176 of record JAGFND010000045.1, read on the forward strand.
TACAGAAGAGCTGGGATATTCAGTCCACAGGAATGGAATCTATGTGTGTATGGAGGGACCGCAGTTCTCCACACGCGCAGAATCAAGAGTATATCAAACTCTTGGATTTGATATTATTGGGATGACTGCACTTCCCGAGGCAAAACTTGCCCGCGAAGCAGAGATATGCTATAGCATGCTGGCAACTGTAACAGATTATGACGTCTGGCATGAAGAGGATGTCACTATAGAAACTGTAATCGCGAATGCCATGAAAAATGAGGAAGCAGTCCGGAATATTATCAGGGAATCTATCCCGAGGATATCACCTGTCAGGAACTGTGTTTGCGCTAATGCTATGAATGGCGCGATCCTGACAGCACCAGATAAGATACCCATTGAAACAAAAAGAAAATTGGACGATCTGATCGGAAAATACCTTCAGTAACAGAAAATTAAGCAACGACTTAGCTCTGCTATTTTATTGTATTGAACGTGATTGAAATAAGCTCGGGCGTTTTCGTCCTGGCAGAATTCAGAATAATCCGAACATCAGTGTTCTCATATCCCTGACTTAATGGTATTTTATTGTTGCCAGTGTAAAAATGACCAAGTTGCACGAAACTGCCCGTATCGTTCTGGCGGTACCAGACACTGTATTTGGTATTTACTGGCGTTATTGCTTTCACGTCAAGCCCATATGTTCTGTTTCCCGTTCCTGCATCATACCAGGTCGTGAGATTGCCTGATGTAATAATATTGTTATTTGAATCCAGAGGTATGATTCTTACATTATCCCAGTATTGTGTTATATTTGAAGAGCCTAATAAATAAGGATACTGCAAATTCGCAGTAGAATTAATTGTACTCATATCAACATTATCGTATGAACTGTAATAATTATAACTGTTGGATCTTTTATAAAGTTGTAAACTGCTCAACTCTTTAAGCGTACGGCCGGTTGCACTGGTGTTGTCCAATACATCATTTCGTCTTAACTCCCATCTGTTCATGAAATCCCGTCTACCTGCAAAAATGGCAGTCCCGGGTTTCCATGTACTGTTACCCCAGCCAAGACCTTCATCCAGATATGTGCCATTATCTACGACATTCACATCAGCCATTATAACTGAAGGAGAGGAATACGAAAAAGCAGTTGGACGTGCAGTCACCCATTCAACAACATTGGTTTCCTGTATGTATTTACCATTCAATACACTATGATTTCCTCCTGTTGTGGTCCAGCCATGCAAATCATTATCATCGAAATTATCTGCAAAAATCCCAATTTTTATATTATGGTTACCGTTATCCTCAGTCACGTTATTCATTCTTGAATTGCCAGACCATGCAATTCCACCTCTGCCAACGGTATACATGCGTTGGTCTTTTTCTGATGCAGTCCATTTTTCATTTTGATTTATTCCTGATAAGTCATGATCATAGGCTATAAAAAAATTGCATGCCTTATAAATAACAGGAAAATCTAAATTATTCTGGTCATTTTGATCGCATCCGAGAAGAATATTCGGGATAGAATTTATATCAACATCGAGATCGTTATAAGCCAGTTGATTTATTCCAGGCATGGGAGTCGCAGAAGGCACAGGTTGCTCAGTGGTTTCCACCTGTGGTGTTTCGATGGGAGTCGGTGCGGCAGGGGGAGGTCTGATCTTTATTTCAAGTTCCTGACTTTTCGTTGATAATAATACGCCATCCGTCCCGAGCTCATAATACTGGGCTGTTGCCGGAGGGAGTTTAAATGGTGGATTGGAATCCACTTTGAGAGTATAGCTGAAACTGGCAGCCTTATTAGCTTCCAGATAATCTTCATAATACGTGCTCCCGTTTGTAACGATTGAAAGATTCGGTAAATTATCTGTGATCATAACCTTTGTTGGCGTATTGCCATCATTATGAGCAACAATAGTCACGATGATGCTCTCGTTCGGATCGATCTCAGATCGGTCCGACTTTTTCGTGAGAACGATTTTTGGTCCATACACTAGTATTTCTGGCCGGTTCGACGAAACAGCGAAAAACTCATTATTGAATGTGAACTCAGCTTTGGCTGAAGGCAGAACTTCTTTATTAGCCTCGATCGGTTTCAGAAGATAACGCGCATTCCATTCACCGTATGGGGCAATGGTCGCTGACCAATTCAATGAACTGTTTCCGATCAGTTTGAAGCCTTCTGGAAGAACATCAGTAATACTCACGTTCTTAAGCTCTTCCTTCCTGTTATTTTTCAAGGTGAGAGAAACCATAATAGAATCTTTTAAATAAATTTTGCTGTTTGCGCTCTTTCTCAATGATGGCATTGTCAGACCTTCTGGCGCTATTTTTATATTTTTAAGGAAATCAGCTTTATAATGGAGATCTTTAACATCGGATCCGCTCACGTTCGCTGAAATGTTATATGTTTTCAGCTTGGAAACAACAGGCGATGAGAAAACTATTTCTTCCACAATAGATTGCCCTTTCTGCACTTTCTCAAAATGATACTTTAATTCTCCTCTTATTATCTCAAGTTGCGTGGCAATATTCAGATCAACATCTATCGCATCTGCTTCTCCCGTGTTTTGGAGCGTGACCGTTGCGACGATATTGGTAACGGACATGGACGTATATTCATCATGATCAGTATTGATTGCGACCTGGATATCGGGTTTTCCCCTTGGGGTCAGATCTAATACGACCCAGGGCTTATAACTTTCAAAAAGCCATTCTGATGAATTTTTAGCTGGAAGCTGATTTGCAGTGATCCTCAATTCTCCATCTGGATCAATATACGAATCTCCCTGGGTGAGAGCTGTGGAATTTATGAAAGTGCCGTTTTTTGATATGTTCAAACTCACAAAAGGCATGACGTCATCCATAGGCGTGTCTGTATATTTACCTGATTCAACTGGTTCTGAAAATCCAGTCACTTTGACAGAAAAACCCATATAAGAAATCGTTTCACCGCGTAAGAGTTGTTTGCTTGATATACCCGTTCCCCATTGAAGCGGTGAGCTCTCAACTGCTGAAGCGGTAACGATCATCCACGACAATATCATGGTAATGAATATGCTCTTTAATAATCCGCAATATAATTTTTCAGGTATCATACATCTACATTATCTGAGATTGAGGTTTAACAAGGCCTTATTATTTATAATTTCCTACATTAAAGACATTAGCATTTTTGATTAAGGTTTTTCCATTCAGTATTTTTCATAAACAAAAACCGGTTCGTTTTAATACGAATAATTCTCACAGGTTGTATTAAATATATCTTTCATAATCTGATAACCTCAAAATGGTTATATGCTCACAGATAGTTGAAGAAGTGATGACCGAAGATGCGGCTAAAAACGCAGTCCTGTTTACCGAAGGCAAAGATTTTTCCTATGTAGAGATGGGATGCGATGATGTGACAATCTCCTGTACACAGGGAAAGATCATTATATGGTTTGGCAGGCAGGCCTATGAATCTTTAATAAGAGAAGTACTTTTTTGCATATCAAATATTGATTCATCGGTCAGTCATGAACTGGAAATAATATGCGATTTCAAAAGCATATCTGAATACGAACACATGGGATACATACTTATTTCATATGCAAAAACAAAAGGCGGATACAGAACTATTTTTAACATACCTTTTTCAAAAATGATCGCACTGGCACATTTTGTTAAATCCATAGCCACTCAACTCAAAGAGAAAGATGTCAAGAGAACACTTCATTGGGACGGCAGCCACGACAGGATTATCCTCTTGTACAATGAACTCAAAAAACTTGACGGATGGGGGATAAAGCGAATTGATTATAAAGTTTAAGGAGAAAAAGATGATCAAATGAAAGAGGAAAAGGAATGTGAAGCTACCATTGTTTCGATGAACCTTATTGCAGAACACATAAAAAAGGTTGCTTCCAGGCTTGAACGGGGTTGTGTCACAGATCTTGTAAACAGCATTATGGGATCAAAGAGGATTTTCCTTATGGGGGCTGGAAGGTCTGGCCTTGCGGCTAAAGCTTTTGCGATGAGGTTGATGCACCTTGGATTCGATGTCTATGTGGTGGGTGAGACCACAACACCGGCTGTTCAATCTGATGATCTTGTGATCGCAGTTTCGGGGTCAGGTGAAACACCGTCAATTGGCAACCTTGGCGCAATAGCCAAAAAAATCGGTTCAAAACTGGCTGTTATAACTTCAAATAAGGATTCGACGCTCGGAAATATTTCCGATATTGTGTTAATTATCCAGGGAAGGCCAAAAGAAGATATTATTTATGAAGACTATCATGAAAGACGCATGATAGGTTATCCGCAACTTGCTCCGCTTGGAACGATATTTGAGATCACAGCGCTTGTTTTTCTTGATGCGGTCATTTCAGAGCTTATGGTAAGGACGGGCTCAAATGAAGCGGAATTGAAGAAACGGCATACGGTTTTTGAGTGATATTATGTTCTCGGAACGCGTGAGGAATATCGATATATCAGGGATCAGGAAGATGTTCGAAGGTGCAGGACATAATGCCTTGAATTTGGGTCTTGGCCAGCCGGATTTTGATACTCCACAGCATATAAAGGACGCAGCTATTGACGCTATTAATAAAGGGTTAACAGGTTATACAATGAATCTGGGTTTCCCGGAATTACGGCAGGCCATTTGCACTAAATTTGAGAGAGAGAATAAGTTCAATGTCTCCCCGGATGAGGTAATTGTTACATCCGGGGCATCTGAAGCACTTCATCTTGCGCTTCAGGCTCTTGTTGATAAAGGTGATGAGGTATTGATACCAGATCCCGGTTTTGTTTCGTACATTTCTTTGACCAAAATGGCAGGAGGAAAAGTCGTGGGGGTCCCGCTCGGGGCAAATCTTAAAATGGTTCCTGAGAAGATCAATGAACGCATTACAGATAGGACAAGGGTACTCATTATCAATTCACCATCCAATCCCACAGGTACTGTACAGACAGGAAAAGAGATACGTGAGCTTGCAGAAATAGCAGAAGATAATGATATCACGATAATCTCAGATGAAGTGTATGAACATTTTATTTATGAGGGGGAGCATGTCAGCCCGGCGCATTTCACTGATAACGTTATCACGATCAACGCTGTTTCAAAGACCTATGCCATGACAGGTTGGCGACTTGGTTATGCTGCTGCTCCAGGGGATTATATCGAGCAGATGTTGAAAATCCACCAGTACATCCAGGCATGTGCGAATTCAATCGCCCAGAAGGCGGCGCAAGCGGCTCTTGAAGGGCCCCAGGACTGTGTGGCACTGATGCGCGACAGCTTCAGGAAGAGAAGAGATATAACTATGGAAGGTTTGAGCTCGATGGGTATCAAGTGTGTCAAACCTGAAGGAGCATTCTATGCATTCCCTGAAGTGGATGATGAGGATGCACCCCAGAAATTGCTGAAAAATGGAGTTATTGTAGCGCCTGGTTCGGCTTTCGGGGAGAATGGAAAGGGGCACATCAGAATTTCGTATGCGATCTCTGAGGAGAAGTTAAGGAAAGCGCTGGGGATAATGGAGAATGTGCTGGGTTAATCCCAGAACAAAAACCGGATCGAGTACGTGCAAACGCACGCACTCGTTTTTATTGTTTTATCTCAACAGGAAAAATTTCAAGATGAGAGATGCGAACAGTATTGCCACGATATTCATGACTTTTATCAATGGGTTGATGGCAGGCCCTGCCGTATCCTTTGTCGGGTCGCCGACTGTGTCACCAACGACGGCTGCTGCATGTGTTGGATTCTTGCTGCCATCTGGCAGTCTCTTTCCTCCAAGGTTTCCTGATTCAATATATTTCTTGGCATTATCCCACGCCGCCCCACCGGTTGTCATCATAAGGGCAAGCAACAGGCCTGATATTATGACACCGATGAGAAGACCTCCAAGCGCCACGGGTCCGAAGATGAAACCGACAACAAGAGGGGACAGAACTGCAAGGAGTCCCGGGATTATCATTTCTTTCTGCGCTGCAATTGTCACAATATCAACACAGCGTCCATAATCCGGCTTTGCCGTTCCTTCCATGATACCTTTTATTTCCCTGAACTGGCGCCTTATTTCTGTAACTATGGTAGTTGCGGCTCTACCGACTGCTCCCATCAGGAAACTTGCGAACAGGAATGGGATCATTCCACCTATAAGCAATCCCACAAGCACCATTGGGTCTGAAAGTTTTAGCAATAATTCATATTTGCCATTGATCAATTCTACTGGTAGTTTTCCTACTAATTCAGGGGATACAGTTAGTATTTTGTTTATCTCGCTACTGTATGCGGCATAAAGAGCCAGAGCACCTAATGCCGCTGAGCCAATTGCATAACCTTTTGTAACTGCTTTTGTTGTATTTCCAACTGCATCAAGAGGATCTGTTATGTCCCTAACTTCTTTTGAAAGCTCAGCCATCTCAGCGATACCGCCTGCATTGTCAGTTATCGGCCCATATGAGTCTATCGCGATAATAATGCCTGTGACAGAGAGCATTGCTGCTGCTGCTATGGCAATACCATATAATCCAAGCGCACCACCGCCCATTACCATATATGAAGTGAGAATTCCGGCACATATAACTATGACAGGTAAAGCAGTGCTCTGAAGACCAACTGCAAGACCTGTGATGACATTTGTTCCAGGACCTGTCACTGAAGCGTTAGCAATATCCCTGACTGGCTTATGCTCAGTGGCTGTGTAATACTCCGTAATAATGATCATTGCTGCGGTTACGCCAAGACCAACAAGGGCACTAATAAAGAGACGGTTGTCCCCACCCATCATCACCTGGGTGATCATATAAAATAATACAAGTGAGATTATCCCTGCTACGATCGCACCATTATACATGGCTCCCATAATATTCCCTGATTTTCCAAGCTTTACGAAAAATATGCCTATTATGGAAGCAATGATCGCTGCCGCACCAAGAACGAGTGGATATATGATCGCATTTGCGCCAAATTTATCGACAACAGTGATGCCAATGAGCATCGCTCCAAGTGCAGTGACAGCATAAGTCTCAAAAAGATCTGCTGCCATTCCAGCGCAGTCACCCACGTTATCCCCCACGTTATCAGCTATCACGCCAGGATTTCTCGGGTCATCTTCAGGAATTCCAGCTTCCACTTTACCCACAAGGTCTGTTCCAACATCTGCTGCTTTTGTATATATCCCGCCGCCTATCCTCGCAAATAAGCTTATGAGAGATGCACCGAACCCGAACCCTATGACTTTATCCACCGCATCCACAGTTCCGCCGAATGCGATAAATAATCCACTGACTCCCAGCAGAGCAAGGCTTGCCACGGATATTCCCGTAACAGCACCGCCCTTAAAAGCCACATCAAGCGCTTCTTTCATTCCTTTTTTTGCCGCATTGGCACAGCGAACATTACTTCGCACGGATATATTCATGCCAAGATATCCTGCAGCAGCAGACATGATCGCCCCTAGAGCGAATCCCATAGCGGTCTCAGGATTGATCACAACTGTGATAAGTACCGCAAGTACCACAGCAATAATTGCAACTGTCCTATATTGCCTGTTCAAGTATGCCATTGCTCCTTCCTGAATGGCAGATGCAATTGCTTTCATCCTGTCTGTTCCGGCATCCAGTTTCATGATATACAGAACAAGATACACGGAAAAAATCAGTCCGATTATGCCCGCAAGCGGGGCTGAATACAATAATGATTCCATAATTCCTCCTGTGATTGTTCCGCTCACTTGGAGATAATTATATATATTATTTACCTTTATTATTTAAGTTTAGTACTGATCAGTATAATCCAAACTGCGCTAATGATTCCCCCGATCAATACAGTTACCAGGTCATCAAAATGCAGAACGGAAAAATGGAAGAGTTCTCTGAAGACAGGCACATATAGTACTATAACAAGTGATAGTAGCGCTCCTCCAACTACCATCCATAATGCCCTGTTCTCAGAGTTGATTTTTTTTAATATACTCCCCTCCAATGACAGATTTGAAATTATCAACGTTAGATTGGCAAATACGAGCATAGCAAATGTAATTGTACGCGCTTCGTTCTCTCCTTTGCCCAAAAATAATGCCAAAAGAAATACTATCAAAACAAAAAAAAGCACGCTCAACCCCTGAAACAGGCTTCTAATCAGATTTTTCCTGTCAAATAACTTATCCTTGAGATTCCTGGGCGGTCTTTGCATGATATTTTTCTCATCTTTTTCTGCCTCAAAGACAACCGAACAGGCAGGGTCTATTATCAATTCAAGAAAAGCTATGTGCGCAGGTAAAAGAATAAGAGGTAACTCGAATAAAATCGGAAATAACGCCAGACCTGCAATGGGCACATGAACCGAGAAAATATAGGTTATCGCTTTCTTGAGGTTATCAAAAATCCTTCTTCCCAGCCGGACAGCAGCGACGATCGATGAAAAGTCATCATTTAGCAGTACAATCGCCGACGATTCGCGAGCCACATCAGTGCCCCGCTCGCCCATCGCGATACCAATGTGGGCTGATTTCAGCGCAGGAGCGTCATTTACACCGTCTCCAGTCATCGCGACCACTTCCCCATTTGCTTTTAAAGCATTAACAATTGCAAGTTTTTGTTCAGGCACGACCCGGGCGAAAATATTTGTGACTTTTATTTTTTCCTGAAGTTCCATCATACTCATTTGAGCAAGCTCATGACCTGTAATGATACTATCCGGGTTTTTCAGACCTATTTGCCTGGCAATATTCATGGCAGTTCCAGGAAAATCCCCGGTTATCATTATGACCCTCATTCCTGCCGTGTAACATTCAGAAACTGCTGCCGGGACAGAAGAACGAACCGGGTCTCTAAACCCGAGTAATCCTGTAAATTCAAATGTGAAATCATGCTGCATTTCAGGCAAAAGTTCTTCCTGAAAGATAGAACGAGCTACACCAAGCACCCTCAAGCCATTATCTGCCATACTCTGCACGCGGGATAGCAATTCTTTTTTCTGCACCTCATCCAGATGACAGAGATCCATAATTGCTTCTGGTGATCCTTTTGCAGCTATTACATGCTTTCGATGGTCAAATGATTCCCATACATTCGACAGCGCAAGAAGGTTTTTGGATAGTGGATACTCCCTGACAAGCTTCCAGTTATCATGAACGTGTTCCGAATCGGAAAGAAATTTTTCTGTGCCATTTTTTATTTCTTTCTCTACCGGATCAAATGGATCCTTCTGGCTAGCAAGATAGCCAAATTCAAGCAATTCATGGAATTTTTCCGGGAGTGACAGATCTCCATTATTAGCTATATCATAAAATTCAGCTCTGGAAAAAAGGGAACTCAATATCATCCTGTTCATTGTAAGAGTTCCTGTCTTATCGACACACAACACGGTAGCTGAACCAAGTGTTTCAATAGCAGGAATTCGCCTCGTCAAAACCTGCCTTTTTGACATGCGCCACGCCCCCATGCTCAGAAAGATCAACAGGACAACAGAAAACTCTTCAGGAAGCAATGCCATGCTTAAGCTCACTCCGGCCAGTATCCCATTTAGCCAATCCCCTCTGGTCATTCCGTAAACTATCACTACAAAAACACACAGTATCATCCCGACGATAGCGAAATTTCGTACAAGCCGGGAAGTCTCTTTCTTCAGCAAAGTCTCTTCCTGATTGATCGCCTGCAGAGCCTTTCCAATTTTTCCCATCTCCGTGTGTATTCCGGTCCCTGTTATTTTCCCCATCCCGTGACCCTGGACTACAAGGGTGCCTGAGTATACGAATGGTATATCGTCACCACCCGGAATTGTGACCTTCGTTTTTCCATCCCATTCTGATTTTCTAACAGCCAGCGACTCACCTGTAAGCATGGATTCGTCTACAAGAAGGTTTGAGCAAAAAAGCACGTTCCCATCAGCGGGGATACGGTCGCCTTCTCTTAAAATAATAATGTCTTCTCTAACTACCTCTCGCCCGGGAATACGTCTTTGCTTTGCGTTCCTTATTACAAGTGCCCTGGGACTTGAGAGGTTTTTTAAAGCATCTAACGCTCTTTCACTTCTTCTCTCCTGATAAAAGGTTATTCCCACTACTACGATCACAAAAAAGAGCAACATCAAAGCGTCATTTGATTCTCCCAGGACCAGATATATGAGCCCTGAGCCTAAAAGGAGTAATAGCATCGGCTCAAATAAAATGTTAATCAGAATGGTGAAAATACTCTGCTTTTTTTGGGATGGAAGTTCGTTAAATCCTTCTTCCTCCAATTTTCTGGTGGCATCTTCTTCTGAAAGACCTGTAATATTTTCAAGAACGAAAATCTTATCCATATTTATCCCGGAGAATGGTTAATAAGCGATTCAATTCATTGGGATATTATTTAAAAACAACCATTTGAATTTGAATTGAAAGATTTAGTGATAATCCCAAAACTTTAAGAGATATTAACAATATGGCTAAGTTGAAGCTATTAAAATTAACCATAAGCAGAATACTTTATGCCAGACAATGAAATCTTATTTGATATTGGTGGGATGCTATTTTTACTGACGGTTTTGATCCTGCTTGTTAAGACTTCAGGAACATATTTGACAAATGTATATCAGGGCAAGCATACTTTTTTAAGTCCCGCCCTGAGCACACTTGCAGTTATTCTTGGCTCTTTATTCGGTTTTCTTTTAAGAGATATTCTTGGTCAGATTAACTTATTATTCTTAATGCTCCTACTGTTGTAATCATTGCTATTTTCCTGGGGCGTGGCCCGTCTATCTTTGCAGCGGTCTTAAGTGTTCTCATTTTTGATTTTACCTTACCGTCAAATGGCGACCACCTTAACTCCCATAAAAACCCTGATGTGTATCTGGAAAATCGCCATGGAAATAATAGAAAACGAGATAGAAAACCTGAAAAGTGCCTGGAAAAAAACATCTGAACAAC